>CAYOHA010000020.1:0-17978 GCA_964403625.1 uncultured Dehalococcoidales bacterium
ATAATGCTTTCTTATAGACATCATTTTTCTCCAAATTATGCCTCCATTTATCTCATAATTCTACGTTTACCTCATTATCCGGTAATCTATATATTGAGTGCCTTTGATGGGCAGACTGTCAGATACTTTTACCGGGATGGGTTGATGTTGAAAAATGATACAGCCTACTAGCTATCTTCGTCAACTTATCCGGGCTTTGGTTGACATCCTAACTACAGTTTTAACATAAGAAGAGACGAAATTATAGATAAGTGTCAAAGTAGGTGTTCCGGAACATTTGCGGGTTTTTACTGAAGATAAGGTTAACAAATTGGAAGACCAGGTATATATATGAAAAGTGGAATATGCGTTACTTCTTCGTAATACGGTGAACGTCCCCAGATACCTATTCTCTCTTGAGGATTAGTTCCATAGGCAATCAACCAGTATCTGTTTGGCTTTGGCCCCCAACCTGATTACCAAAGGTGTTGATATGAAGCCAGCTGAAGTCAGGACGGTCCACTCCGACTTTTGGCGGGATTCTCTCAGGTACTCCCAGAGCTAGAACAGTGATAAGCTCGTGAGTATCGGGAACGCTAAGTAACTTTTCCACCGCTGACTTAAATTCACCGCCAAAGATAGACATGACACATCCAAGACCCTCAGCTGTCGCCGCTAATGCAACATTCTCCGCAGCTGTCCACGCCGCAGCACTAGCCAGTCCACCCTTCCTGACACAAATAGCCACTACACTTGAGTTTTGGTATAAGCCTTTCTCGATTGCCACTCTCCGCGGGCCTCCCCTTAACCCCTCCATTTTACCCTTTTGCTCGGCGATGCCCTCGATAATTTTCTGGTCCTCGATTATGACAAACTCCCAGGGCTGTGAGTTACTCGCCGATGGTGCTCTTGAACCTGCCCAGATAAGCCGACGCAGCATCGGCTCTGGTACTTTACCCTTGAACTGGCGAATAGTTCTTCTTTTTTCGATGGCTTCCCAGACGTCCATCTCAGATTTCCTTTTCTTCATTTTCAATGTGGGATGATAGAGGAATTCTCCTAAGACCTACCAACAAAACACACCTCTGTGGATGGAAAGCTTAAGATATAGAGGTAAAGACAAGCCACTATTACAAGTTGAAGTACTAATTCAGTCTATTTAGATACAGAAGTTCTATATCCAGTGGGTCGTAGAGTAGTAATTTGGAGTAGGCCAAATCTAGGGTGAGTCTGGGATTCTTTTGTTCAACGGCTTTTTCTATCCAATAACCTCCGCAATGTACCACCCTACCCTCTTCCATCTTATCGAAGAAGTCGTTAAAATTTCCTCCATCGTTTATCATCCTATTCGACTACTCCTCTACAATGTGAGTTCTAGTTAAGTATCTTCCTGAAGCTATATTAGTTTTGCCTCCCAGATGATTCATAAATTAGAACAGACCTGTAAATAACCGGTCGTCGTGTAATGAGGTTTAATGAGATAAGAACTAATCAGGTCACCCCATTAAAAAGCCGAACCTTCAACTTAACTATTACATACTACCTAAGTTTTGTGAAGGTTTTATGTTCTAGACAATAATTCTATTTGAGTGGTTCAGGAGATTACGACTAGTTCTACACCGGCTGTATCTTCACCCGATTTGTTGCCCTGTAGCTTCGGTAACCGTCTTTCTGCCTCTGAACACGTTTCACTTCTAGAAGCGCTGAACGCATGCAAGAGTCATCCCATGGTAGAGGTCCTCTCGGTTTTATCTTCAGCCAGTCTGAGTTGAGAAGGCTACGACATATGCGTCTTTCAAGGTCTTTCTTGAATTCATACCACGTGAAATATAGTGACATCGTAATATAACACCTCCACATTACTAGACTTGGTAATTGGTATCCAATCTAGATGTCTTTCTCTTTTCTACCCTTTTGAATATCAAGCTGCGCCAGGAATAGGTTAATGTCTTCTAACCTAAATCTTCGGTCGCCACGTCTATTAATCCGGTAGGAACGTATCACTCTACTATCACTCCAGCGTCTCAGTGTATTGACATGAATACTCAGGAGTTGGGCAGCTTCCCTTAGTGTAAGCAGGTAACCTGACTTATCTTTAATTACCATTTCTTAATCCATCTTCTTTTTAACTCACTTATATTGATAATAACTAACTCAAAATATCCACACAATGACCTAAATGGGCTAAGACTGTTCGGGAATTAGTAATAGGAAGAAAGTCACTTATTAGTTGGGGAAAATTATAATGCCAATAGGAAATAGCGGTATCCAGCAAGCTTAAGTATAAAGCTCATTATAAATTAAATAGCCTGAAAGCTCCGAAACCGCTAGATACCCTATTCGGTTACTTTTTGAATAATTTGAAGTTATAAATCACAAATATAAATCCAGCAAGATTTAATTTTTGCTGGATTTATAGTGTGTATGATTTTATCTTTATTCTATTTATTCTATTTTTTTCTGCTAATTGACAGTTACGATCAACTCGAAAGTCCATTCTGCCTTCTCGCCGCCCTCCCATGGCCGGCTATAATCCATGTTTACTGTGGTCGTCCCCTTCTGAAGAGCCTTGAAGGTCCAGACCTGATTCCCGGGAGATCCGACAAGGTTTTTGCCCTCAGGTAGAATCAGCTTATTTTCGGTCTGCTCTAGAATTGATGCATTCGCTATCCGGGCTGTTTCTGTCCAGCTAAAACCGGTAGTTGGATTAGAGCCTAACACAACCGTTATTACACCATCATCAGCAACTTCGATCTCTCTGGTAATGTTCTTCTCATCCATGAACTCATCAATAGTTACCTCAATGCTTGCCTCTTTGGGCGGTGAAGCTCCTAATGCTGGTGAACAAGCACCAACGACTACCAGGACTGTGACCAGCACTGCCGTGACCATCGCTTTCATTCTCATTTTTATTTTTCCTCCTTGGTTTTTCTTTAAGTATGTCGACCCTTTCATCCATATATACGAGGTAAGCAATGAAGTATTACAAACTATCACAGAAGGATTCGGCTATTTCCCCTGTCTTATCTGAAAGCATTCCCAAACGGTCTTTCCTGAAGCTCAATTCTGAGTATAAATTGATTATTCCCGCTAACACGTGTAATACTACTATGGCTGCCTCGTATAATTTAATAGGTAGCCTGGAACAATCAGGATGCGAACGGAGAAACAACTATCAAACGACCAAGAGTTGTTTGGTGAACTCTATGATGAATTCATGCCAAAAGTGTACCGATTCATACGTTACAAGGTAAACGATGAGCAATTAACGGAGGACTTGACATCAATAGTATTTGAAAAGGCACTGGACAAATTTAGTAAGTACAGCAGTAACAAAGCATCTTTTTCGACCTGGATATTCTCAATAACCCGTAATACGTTGATCGATTATTACCGTACTAATAAAACACAACAGCAGGTATCGCTGGATGAAGTTACTGAAATGCCATCACAAGACCTGTCTCCTCAGGAAATGGCAGAGAAAAACGCTGAGCAGGAATGTCTGAGAAGTTGTTTGTCAAAACTCCCTGAAGACGATCAGGAAATCATCAAACTTAAGTTTGCCGGTGAGTTCAATAATCGACAAATAGCAAAAATACTGGGATTATCTGAGTCTAATGTAGGCGTCAAACTCTTTCGGGCAATAAATAAATTAAGAGAGGGTTTCTATGAGTCCTGGAATGGATAATAAAAAAAGAAAAGAAAGAAATTTCTCCCGGGATATCGACCGAATGCTGGCTGGCAAGAAAGTGAAAATCGATAAGCCGATAGATGAAGATTACCGTGATAATATCAATTTTGCTGAAAAGATAATCGAGTACCGTGGTGAACCCTCTCCCCCTTTCCAGGAAAGGCTTAAGAAACGATTACTTTTACAACTGTCTGAAAAAGAAGCGGCTGAAGCCCGCCAGCGTTCAGAAATGACTTCGTTCTGGAACTGGCTAAGGAATCTAATCCCTAAAAGCCCTGTCTGGCGGAGTGCAGCAGTTACACTCACAGTAGCTGTTCTGACTCTGGTGGTAGTCTGGAGACTTGGCTTATTTTCTCCAGGTGAGGAACCAATTGTGACCGGTCCATTAGGACCTACTGTGTCAGTGGAAACACGGGCATATACAGAGAAGTTGGCTACTGTGCCAGTGGAAACTGGTTCACCTATGCTGAAGACAGTCTACGCAGTCGGCGAAAGAATAGAAATCAACTTTTTCTTCAAGAATATTACTGATGAGACTCTGACATTCCTGTTCCCTCCTTTGATAAAAATAGACAATGCCAGAGTTGAGACTGTTCGGACTTTTACTGCCGGGCAGGATACTAAAGGCATCGCTCCAGGAGAATCTGTACAATATGACTTGACCTGGGATCAGAAAGACGACTCTGGAAAACAAGTACCTCCAGGAGACTATCAGGTCATAGTACCGATGGTTCAACTTGGAGAAGGTAAAGGTGTGGTCAGCTTGGTTGAGTCCCCCATATTGATGATCTTGGCTAATCCTTGAGTTGGGCGTGCTATAGATAAGGTTAGAGAGTTTCAATACACCTTATCTTCGTTATTGACCCCTAAACAGGCTTGTGTTAGTATTAAATCACATCAAGCAGGAGATAACTGTCAGAGTTTTCACAGAATTCTCTTTAATTGTCAAGTGACTAATCTGTTTCACTATACGTTATCCTGCTCAGGGAAAAGATATGCTGGTTGAGGAAGAACTTGGGAAGATATCTCCAGAAAAAGATATGCTCCTGACCATCGGGGTTTTCGATGGAGTACATTTAGGGCACAAATATTTGATTTCTCAGCTTAAGGAGCTTGCCAGGCAACAAGATTTGTTGAGCGGAGTGGTAACGTTTCGACAGCATCCTTTAAAGGTTCTAGCACCTCAGACCGAGTTACCATACCTGACCAGTCTTGAAGAAAAAGTAAGACTCCTTAAAAATGAAGGGGTTGAGGTTGTTATTATCCTGTCCTTTACCCCGGATTTTGCCAGACTCAGTGCTAGTCAGTTCGTAGGTCTGTTGAAGAAACATCTCAGAATGCGAGGACTGGTAATAGGACCTGATTTTGTCCTAGGTCATAATAGGGAAGGTAACGTTGAAACCTTAAGAAAACTGGGACAGGATATGGATTTCAACGTGACCGTGGTTCCTCCAGTCAAGATAAATAGTGAAGTAGTAAGTAGTACTGCTATCAGGAAAGCTCTGGCTGTTGGTGATATTAAAAGAGTAACCAGACTGATAGGTCGTCCTTTTAGTATTCAGGGTTTGGTTACCACTGGTGTGGGTCGGGGTTCAGCATTGGGTTTCCCCACAGCTAATCTGGAGATAGACTCCACTCAGACCCTTCTCCCGGAGGGAGTCTATGCTACCCGGACCTTTGTTGATGGTAAAACCTATCAGTCAGTGACCAATGTTGGCAAGCGTCCCACCTTTGGCAATAACGGACGTACTGTGGAGACACATATTCTCAACTTCAATAGCAATCTATACGGGCAGGAGATAAAAATAGACATCATTGAGCGACTCCGCGGTGAGAAGCGGTTTGATACTATAGACGAACTGAAAAAACAGATAGCTGAAGACGTAAAACAGGGGAAAGCTATATTAGCTGCCCAGGATAGTGAGAAATAAAGGTAGTAAGTAGTATATATTGTGTGTAGTTATATCACCCATAATAAAGCGAATTCACATTGAACTTGGTTGAAATCATTAATGTAAATATTTACAGTAACTAAAAGAAAAAAGGAGATACGTGGAAGAGTTACGTATACCGGGACCAACACCTTGCCCTGATGAAGTCCTTCAGGCAATGGCCAAGCAGATGATAAATCACCGCGGGGAGGAATTCGCCGGAATACTGAACGGGGTAACCGATAAACTGAAGCAAATATTCCAGACCAGGAACGATATCTTCCTGCTTACCGGCTCAGGGACGGGCGGCTTGGAAGCAGCCATCGTTAACACCTTATCACCCGGTGATAAGGTACTTTGCATATCTATCGGTGTTTTCGGGGACCGCTTTACCAACATTGCCCAAAAATTTGGCGCTGAGGTAATCCCACTTCGCTTTGAGTGGGGCAAGGCAGCTGATGCCGGTATAGTGCGTAGAGCCCTCCAGAATGATATAAAAATCAAGGCGGTACTGGTCACCCACAATGAGTCTTCTACCGGTGTTACTAACGACCTTGCTTCGATAAGTTCAGTAATAGAAGAGTATGACAAACTATTGCTGGTTGATGCCGTCAGCAGTCTTGGTTCAATTAATCTACCAGTGGACAACTGGCATTGTGATGTTGTCGTAACTGCTTCCCAGAAGGCGTGGATGACACCACCGGGTCTAGCTATGGTCAGCGTCAGCCAGAAAGCTTGGAAAGCGCATTCCAGTGCTAAAATGCCCCGCTTTTACTGGGATTTTGCTCAGGCTAAGAGCTATCTGGAAAAAGGGCAGACGCCTTGGACACCAGCTATTTCTACGGTATTTGCTCTGGCAGCTGCACTGGAAATGATGCTCAAGGAAGGCTTACCAAATATTTTTACCCGCCATATCCGGACTGGTAAGACTGCTCGAGATGGAGTAAAAACACTGGGATTATTCCTTTTTGCCGATGAGGGTTATGCTTCCAACACGGTTACCGCGGTAAGCTCTTCAAATGGGCTCGATACCAAGAAGCTACTCCGCATTCTCAGAGAGGAACACCGGATCGTGCTCAATGGCGGACAGCAGCAATTAGATGGGAAGATTTTCCGTATCGGTCATCTCGGTTGGGTAACAGAGGACAATATTAAGACAGTAATATCAGCCCTGAAAGTGGTACTCCCACAAGCAGGATTTAGAGGTTAGTGTATGAAAGTTCTGGTAGCTGAATCCATTAGTGAAGAAGGAACAAATATCCTCAGAAGAGATGCTGAGGTAGATATTAGACTGGGACTGAAGCCTGAAGAGTTACTATCCGTTATTGGCAACTATGAAGCTCTGGTAGTACGCAGTCAGATAAAGGTAACAGCCAACTTAATGGAAGCTGGTAAGAAACTGCTGATTATTGCCCGGGCTGGAGTAGGAGTAGACAATATTGACGTGGATGAAGCGACACGGCGAGGTATTATCGTTGTTAATGCCCCTACCAGCAATACCACCGCCGCTGCTGAACATACTATTGCCCTCATGCTGGCATTGGCTCGACACATTCCCCAGGCTAATGCTACACTCAAATCCGGAGTATGGCAGCGAGCTAATTTCGTAGGAACTGAAATTAAAAACAAGACCCTGGGTATTATCGGCCTGGGTAATATTGGCTCAGAGGTAGCCAGACGTGCCCGTGGGCTGGAGATGAGTGTCATTGCCTATGACCCATATATCTCCCTTGAGCATGCCCATAACCTACGCGTAGAGCTTGTATCCCTGGAACAGATTCTGAAGAATTCAGATTTTATCACTCTCCATATCCCACTCACTAAATCAACAGAAAGGATGATTGGAGAGAAAGAGTTGGCTCTGGTTAAGCCGACAGTCCGTATCATCAATACTGCCCGGGGTGGCCTAATTGACGAAGCAGTACTGGTCAAAGCAGTGAAAGAAAAAAAGGTAGCTGGTGCCGCTTTTGACGTCTTCAGCACCGAGCCACCGACCAACAACACTCTCTTTGTTGACGATAATATTATTGTCACCCCCCACTTAGGAGCTTCTACTACTGAAGCTCAAGCTATGGTAGCCGAAGATATAGCCAAACAGATAATCGCTGTCTTCAAGGGGCAAACAGCCCGATATGCCGTTAACGCTCCTTTTATCTCGGTTGAAACTATATCCGTGTTATCCCCCTTTATCAAGGCAGCTACTGCCGCAGGCAAATTGGTCTCACAGCTGGTCGAAGGACAGATGAGTTCGATCCACATTAAATATGAAGGCGAGATTACCAACTACGATACCAATATCCTCAAAGCAGCTGTCCTTGGGGGAATACTCGAGGAGATAAGTGAGGAGCGGGTTAACCTAATCAATGCTAACATTATAGCCGCCCGTCGTGGTCTGACTGTAGTAGAGCAAAAATATGCTACCTGTGAGAATTATGCCAGCCTTATTACTGTGGAGGTTACTACCAGCACCGATAGTGTCATTGCCGCCACAACCATGATCAGAGGTGAAATCCATATTGTACGGGTCAATGGCTACTGGATAGATATTTATCCCGGCGAAGGATATTTCCTGTTCAGCGACCACCTGGATCGCCCTGGGATTCTCGGTGCCGTTGGCAAAATAACAGGAGATGCTAATATTAATATCAGTGCTATGCACGTCGGCCGACTCAAGCCCAGAGGGAGAGCACTAATGATATTGATCTTGGATGAACTTCTACCAGAGGGACAACAGCAAAAGATATTATCTATCCCTGATATCTACACCGCTAAAGTAGTCAAACTGTAAAAAATAGTAGCCTGAAAACTAAGTCGTAATTTCTATTTCCAGTTCGCCGCGTTTTTCCCTGAAGGAAGCATCAATCTTGAGTATACCAGCATTGTCTGGAATCTTAATTTTCAGATCACCATTGCGGTCCGTCTTTGCTCCCAATATCTTTTCACCGTTAAATGTTACAGTTACTTTGGCCCTTTCTATACCAGAACCGTTATCAGTGACCTTGAGGATTATAGTACCTCCAGCAGTGACGTTATTATCAATACTGAATTCAAGTTCTCGCTCAGGTTTTCCGGGTTCATCAGGTTTCCCATCAGGAGTAATAAGTTCGAACGACTTGTCGGGCCCGCTCTGGGCAATCTGAGGCTTTATAACATACTGCCTGCTTTTCCCGGCCTCTACAACCGTGACATCAAAGACAAAACTAACTAATGAACCATCTTTCACCGTAAAGGGACTGGAAATCTGTAGCTTATTACTGGGTAAAGTTACATTAGCTGAGCTATTATCTAAAAGAGTTCCGGTAACATTTTCCACGTAGATAAATACCTTAGTGTAATCGCCGGGATCGACATGGCCGTTCCAGAGTACCGTGGCATTATCACCGGTCAACTCTGTCAGTTCTGCTTCGTGTGCTGAGGTAATGTTCTCTGTTATCCAACCTTCTTTCTCTTCCCCCGTCTTTCCAGCCGAGAGTAGACCTATGCTGGAAATAGCGACCTTCAGTGACGCAAAGTCATCGATGGCATTAACCTCGTCGCTGATTAACAGTCTGAAGTTAGCCATTTGTACTGGCTCTTCTGGTATCACCGGAGATTCGTCTGATGGCACGGTTTCCTCTGGTGCGACCGGAGACCCTTTCTCTGGTACTTCTGGTGACGTTATGATACTGGGAGCTTCCGAACGTGATAGCCAGACAACGGTACCAACAATTGCCAGGACCACCACCGCTGCTACAGCTACCCACAGTCTTCGTCTCTGTAATATTGGAACAGGTGACCTAACAGTTTGACTGCTGATCTGGTTTGTTAGGGATTTCAGCAGTCGTTCTTTAAAATCAGACGAGGCACTGACTGGCTTACATATTACCTGAAGCAGCTTCTTCATTCTCTCTTCATTATCCATCTTATCTTCTCTTCGATTATCTTTGTCGTTTTTTTATTATAATCCCTTGCCTGGTTTTATTATTTTTTATCTTTTTTCGATAATCCATTACCCTGTTCACCAAGAATCTTACGCAAGGCTCCACGACCTCGCGTCAGTAATCCCTCTATTGACTTGATAGAACGCTGCATAATCAGGCTTATTTCCTCGACCGACATTTCTTCCACATATTTAAAATGAGCACCTGACGGTAGTCCAGTAGCAGGCGAAACAGAGCTTCCTCAACAGTACTGCTAGCGTATTTAAATTCAGCTATGTCGGGATTATCCGACTCACTGGGCAGTGAATAATTGTTCTCCAGAGACTGAATATCCAGGGGGTTGATTCCGTACTTCTCCTGCCACTCCTGACGACGATAGAAGTCAGCTATTCTATGGTAAGCTATGGAACATAGCCAGGTATAGAATTTGCTACGACCGCGAAATTTGTCTATCGACTTCAGCATTTCTACGAAGGTTTCCTGAGTAAGGTCCTCAGCTACCTGCTTATTTTTACCGACCTGATGAAACACCATTGAATAGAGGCGATCAAAATAGCACAGGTATAACTCTATTAGGGCATTACTTTCACCTTGACGAATCCTGGCGAGGTAAGACTTTGGGCAGTTAAACAACTTTTATTTCGGTATGGCAAACAACTGAATGCGGTGTTACAATTATTAAAAGGTAACCTGGATAGGCTGGCAATGGAAAGAGAAAGGTTTGAGGGACTTGTAGCAAAGGCAGTTCAGGCATTGCCCGAAGAGTTTCTTATTCGTCTGGAAAATATCACCATTGTCGTCGAAGACCATCCAACTCACCAACAGTTAGCAAGGGCGGGGCTGAAGCGGGGACAGACGTTACTCGGCCTCTATGAAGGAGTGCCGCTGACAAAGCGGGGTGGTCATTACGGTATGGTAGTGCCGGACAAGATAACCATATTTCAAAAGCCTATTGAGTCCAGAAGCTGGGATGATGCCAGAATCACGACTGAAATACAGAGTGTCGTTCAACACGAAATTGCCCATCATTTCGGCATCAACGATGCCCGTCTGTCCCAGCTAGCACATGACCGGAAAAAGACCAGAGAAATTAAATAGTATATCTAAAAACTCTACCAGCCCCGTGTAATCCCTCTCGGCGTTTTAGTAATCCTTTCATCACTATCATAGCCCTGGTCGATGTACATCATTTTCTCATTTTCTTCTTTTGATAGGAGTTCAGGATATGACTTTTCTGTATGGATAGGCTCCTGCATCACTGTGACAATAACGAAAGGCCGGGTGACCTTTTTTATTATCCAGGGACTATGAATAAAACCAGCGGGAAGATAGACGAAACACGATTTGGTGATGACATACTTTTCAAGCTCAGGACCCAGGTAAAACCAGATTTCTCCGCCAAGGTCCATCGGGTCATCCTTATTTGTCCCGATATGGATGACCGCCTCGGGGGTCTTGTGCTCATGCGGTCCGTGCCCCATATCCTCCCAAGACTTCATACCTGGTACGTTTCGGGGGTATTCGTGCACCCAATGGACGTGATACTGGTGAGAACCTTTGAATAAATCATTGTTGACCCAGGCGATGGTCGTACCACTCCCGGGCGGACTTCCTGGTAGCGGACCGGAAATGATATATTTATCGTATTTGTTTTCAGCCATTTATTTTCCCACTCCTTTTATGGTATTTTACCGCACCTGGCCTTCAGGTAAAGAATTAGTAATAATATAGGTCATAATCTGCATAACTGGTTGTGTATTCGTCACTCAACTCTGGTGGCATGGTGTAGAGATAGAAGTGTTTGTACTCTCTGTCAAATGTCTTGACTGGCTTCCATCCCGGGACGGGGAATGATTCCATAACAACCCGAGTACCTGGCTTAAGCTCCGATTCGAACTTTGGTTTCAGGGCTGCCGATGCTGAGTGAGACAGGTAACACAATATCACTGAAGCATCAGCTAAACTCACCTCCATCACGTCGGCTTCTATAAAGCTAGCCCTATCATCCAGCCCCTTACTTCTAGCTATCTCCCTGGCTTCGCGAACACGCTCAGGGTCTATGTCAATACCGACTACCTTCCCCACCCCTTTTTCTAAGGCACCGAAAAGCAGTCGACCATCACCGGAGCCAAGGTCATAGACAATATCAGATGAGGATAATGTCACTAACTCAAAAAAACCTCCAACGTCATCGTGGGGTGTCGGAATGAAGCTTATAAATGATGGCATTTCTCTACTCCTCCTCTCAATGAGTCCTATGTATACTCACACTCATTTATGAATTCTAATTTATATTATATACTAAACAATTTTCAACTACTTTTAGGATATTGGGTAGTGTTGAGATAAAGAGTGAGTAATATGGATCTGGTAAATTGATTAAACCCGGAGACTAAGTGACTGGTAGAAGAATAAGTGAAATAGTGTAATCGAGTTCGATTATAGTTTTTTAGTGGGCATTCTGGACATTTAAGTTGACGTACGGGTATGAGAAAGTCTACGAGAATAGTTATTATGGGTTGTGGTCCCGGAGTAGCTTATCTATATACACTACTCCGGCACAGAAAGCCTGAGTTAGTAGTTGAAATCTTTGATTTAGCTCATCATACTGCTTTTGGCATAAAGGGGGCGAAGCCCATATCGGTTCTTTATCTCCAGATGGAATAACCGCAGCTACAGAAGAACTGGAAGGAGTCAGGAAAACGCTGGTGACGGGACAGGTTCTATGTGGTTGTTCTGCAATGATATGTTGCAGCGTACCAGTCTACCCATTTACCGAGGGAAAAGTCTGGGGCTTGGGCGAAGCTATCGGGTTGGTCGATCCTGTAGCATGTGCCGGAATAATACCAGCCATGAACTCAGCTAAAATGATGTGCGATAATTGCGACAACGGTCACACGTATGAAAAACATCTTTGGAAGTACTACTATTACATGACCAAGGAGGTAAAAACAGCCGACAAAGTCAAGAGAGGTGAAAAATTTCACTTTAACGATTTGTTATTACCATGTCGTGCTTTCGATACCCTTGGTGTTTACCCTGGCTTCCGGCAAATAAAAAAGGTAGCATCATTGGTTAAGAAGTTATAGTTTTGAATGTAAATGCCATTTAGTAGAAGAGCCAATAAGCTACGCTAAGCAATAAGTGGTTGATTATCAAGAAATAAAGTCAGTTGATACCTGATTTTGTCTATTTTATTAGCCAAATACTACACTTCATGGGTTTCTCTACTGGGATTTCGTTTTTTTAACTTACCCCCTTGACAACTTTAATAAAAGTCGTATAATGGTTATAGAGTACTCTGTATCATAGAGTACTCTGAAATAGTCAAGGAGGCTTAATATGAGGAAAGACGATGAACTGCAGATAATACAGCGGAAGGTCTACATGACGTTTTTCGAGGATGGTATGTGGGACGTATTCCTTGGTCTTTTTATCCTCGGTTGGGGTCTCTCTATACTAACCGATGGGTCGTACTTGCCGGGTATTGTATTTGTTTGTCTATATTTTACAGTATGGGGAATCAAGAAATGGCTGACTTACCCCCGTATCGGTTACGTTAGGTTCAGTTCCACGAGCCGGCGGAAAATAAAGACAGGAGTTGTTATTCTCTTAACAGTGCTGCTACTACTTGGATTGCTGGCCGGTGTACTGTTTGGAATTGGTACTAGACAGCACTGGCTTGTTGAATATTTCCCGTTGATATTTAACGGAATGCTCGCTGTGGTCGTCTGTTTGGCCGCCTACTGGGCGAAACTAAACCGTTTCTTCCTGTACGCTGCATTGATCTTCCTTGGAGCGCCTTTGCATGTTTGGCTAGATATCCCATGGGAACTCGGTTTCATCGTTGCCGGAGGATTCACAACCCTAATCGGTCTGGGATTATTAATAAGATTTCTACGCAAGTATCCCCCGGTACCCCAGGAGGGTCAAGATGCCGACCAGTAATTCCGGAGGTGAAGACAAGCGCACTACACCGAGCATCGACCGCCTGATTCATGAGCCAGCCAGGTACACTATAATGGCTTACCTGTATGTCGTTGAAAGTGCTGATTTTATTTTCTTAGTGAAACAGACAGGGCTAACCTGGGGAAACCTTTCAGCGCACATTGGTAAATTAGAGATAGCTGGGTATGTTGAGATCAAGAAGGAGTTCCTGGGTAAAAAACCTCATACCGTGGCTTCACTCACACAAAAGGGTCGACTCGCATTCGAAGCCTACCGGAGGGAGATGAAACAGGTCCTTAATAGACTACCGACTGCCAAACAGCACTGATAATTCCCGAATTACCAAGTTATCAAATGAGATTAATTTATTTCAACAGATAATTATAAAAATGTAGTCAAAAAAGGAAGCGATCAACGATGGCTTATGCTGGTGGAGGTACGGCAGCAGCTGCCGCAGCTGCTGCCATTGCCAATGCGATCAAGGCTTCGGGAGTTCTGGTCAAGGTGGGGCAGAGTGATTTTTCGACCATATTATCAAGAGCTGAAAAACCTCTGGTTATTACTGCATTAGGTGGTGTCGTAAAGAAAAAGTATCAATATCTGATGTCATACAAAGGTTTTGCATTTTATACAAAATCAGAAACACCGCTGATGCTGTCAGGAAAAGCAGAAATTATTAATGCCAAACAGATATGGATTCCAGGATAATCTAGAAATCCTTAATTTGATAGCTTCAAAGTTGACTTCGCCTAATAAAGATGATAGTATATCCGATAGAAAAAATATAAAGGAGGGGTGCTGATGCTTGCCATTTTAATCGCTGCGGATATCACACCCCGGCAGGTTCTAGGCTAAGAGCACATTATTGCTCTAACTGATTGGAATTATTGGCCGTTCCGCCGGGAACGGCTTTTTGTTGTTCTCTTGGATTAGGAAGTAAGTTACGGTAACCGCAGGGTGTAGTCCGCAGCTTTTTTACTAAACTAGATTCTATTATTTAACTTACTTTTGAAAAACAGGAGAATATAGTGAATATCAATACGAGTGACTATCGGCCAACCAGTCTTGAGGACCTCGGTTGGAACTCATTTTTCCAGAAGCACTACCAGGCATTAAAAATTCCCGATTCGGTGCCTGCCAGAGTTATCTCTGAATCCAAGAGTTCTTTTCAGGTATATTGCCAATACGGTGAATTATCTGCCAGGATTTCGGGCAAAATGCGATACCGTGCTGGGGAAGAAAACCAATACCCGGCTGTCGGTGATTGGGTAGTTGTTAAACCACTAATCAATGAACAGAAGGGTATAATTCATGCCGTACTACCAAGAAAGAGCAAGTTTTCCAGGAAGGTCGCCGGCGAGCGTACCGGAGAACAGATTGTCTCGGCTAATGTAGATACTGTTTTTATTGTCAGCGGTCTGGATGGAGGCAGGAACTTTAATCTTCGAAGGATTGAGCGGTACCTTACGCTTGCCTGGAGCAGTGGAGCTATCCCGGTTATTGTTCTCAATAAGGTTGACTTATGCCCTGATGTCAGTATCTATATTCGGGGTGTCGGATATGTTGCTCCAGGCGTATCTATCCACCCGGTTAGTGCTAAGGAACAGACTGGGTTGGATGCCCTAAGGAATTACCTGACTAAAGGGAATACGGTTGCTTTTTTAGGCCCTTCAGGAGTCGGTAAGTCCGCTCTTATAAATGCTCTGCTTGGCATAGAGAAGCAGAAGACCGGGGAAGTTCGTGCTGATGACCGGAGGGGCAGACATATCACGACCAGACGTGAACTTATCCGTCTCCCTGGTGGCGGTATTGTGATCGATACGCCTGGCATGAGGGAGATTCAGCTATGGGCTGGAGGGGAGGATCTCCAGGGTGCCTTTCAAGATATCGAGACACTAGCTAAACAATGCCGCTTTAGTGATTGCAGTCACAACGCCGAATCAGGCTGCGCCGTAAAAGCAGCCATCGACCGGGGTGAACTGGACCCTGCCAGATTGGACAGTTATCGGAAGTTACAAAGTGAGTTGAAGTACCTGGCTTCAAGGGAAGAATATAGCGAACGCCGATATGAAAAGCTGAAGTGGAAGAAGATAGCGAAATGGTCAAAGCAATTACGAAATAGACCTTGAATTAACTCTAAGTTCATTTCCAACAGGAAGTTTACGGAAAAGACTCTTCCCGGCAGTTCATCATTGAATTACCGGGGAGTTTTAGGTCTCATACCATTTGGTGGAGCATGTGCACTTTTTTTATTGACAGATGATTAACTTTTATCGTCTAAAAAGTTCAAGAAAATGCAACTGGGCGGTACAGGACTTGAACCTGTGACCTCTTCCGTGTTAATAAAGTGCTTCACAGAGTTCACCGCATGTTTTTCTAGAAGAATTTACGTTCTCCACGAGCTTGTCAATAGCTTTGACAATTGCACTTTTCTGACATTTGTTCAATCTATCTGTGATACTTTTACCATTTCTCCGTATATATAGTTGAAAAGACTACTGTGGTGTGATACGGCACAAGGAGGTATAGAAATGAGACAGGTACTAATAAAAACCGCAATTAAAGGCGTCATAATCATCATCGGCATTCTCCTGATATGTACCATACTCCAGTTTATGATATACCTTCGTGGACCGGAATTCGTAGAAATTATGATAGAGAATATGTCTTTTACAGATGCAGCAGGAGAAAAGCAGACAAAACAGCATTTATACAGGCAATTGGGGTTGGACCACTGGTTCGTCCCGGATTTATGGCCTTTTGATAACGAAAGCCTGTGGGATAAAGCAGAGCCGATATCGAAATAACTGAAACCAATCCAGCCCAAAGCAAGGGGGTAAAGTATGAAAAGATTAATTAGAATTATCACGCTGACGTCTTTACTTTTAACTACTATTTCATACCAGACCGGCTGCAACGGAGATACTGACAAGACCGAATCCGTTACCAAAGAATCCAACCGCTGGTTAGAGTTATTACGGATACTCCCGGAAAACGAGTCTACGCTTACCGGGGCGTTTTTGCAGGACACCGCTTACTTTGGTGAAAAGAAGCAACAATACCCGCAGATTTCTAATGAATTCGCGATAATTAGCAATCCCCCGACATTGTTCGGAACGAATCCACGTGCTTACAACGATGAAGAATGGAAAGAAGCACTAGGGTTCGTCCGGAGTGATGTCGACCAGACGATATATGCCGTTACTGTACCACCTCGCCAATACGAAGCGGTACGCGGTCGTTTTGACCGTGACGAAATTTATAATGCCGTTAAAACCGGTCCTTTCAACGAATACTTGGAGACGATGACATATAAAGGTTATGAGTTCTACAGCTGGGGAGAAGACTTCGACATACATATGGACCGGCGTAGCGGCTTACGGCCTCTTGGTCGGGGACATCGGTTAGCCCTGGTAGACGATTTTGCCTGCTGGGTACTCTGGACTGACGGCGTAAAAGAGATGATTGACAGCTACGAAAGTGATGTAAAGTCGCTGGCGGATAACGAATGCTACAAGTTGCTGGCAGGAGTGCTTGAAGAGTTCGATACCATAACCGCCTTTTTCTCCACGGAGTCTCAGTCATATGAGCTCTTCAGCGAAGCTTTCAAAGAGATAATCGAAGACTCGGGGAATAATGAGGTTGAGCAGATGTTTGTAGAGGAGATAAAGAGGCTACCACGTCTTAAACCTTACCGGGCATACGCCACCGGAGCCGGACTCAATGAAAAAGGTTATTACCTGGTTATATCCCTCATGAATCCTGACGATGAAACAGCCAAGGAAAATGCTAACCTGCTCGAAGAACGGATAGAAAGTTCGAAACTGACATGGAGTGATTACAGAGGTCAACCGTGGTCGGAAATTATCGAAGAGATGGAGATAGGCGTTAAGGGACAGCTGACGACAGCCAAACTCTACGGTAAGGCCTGCACAATTTGGGATGACTTTGTTGGATTTTATATGGGTGCCGTACCTCTTCTGATTCACGAGTAATTCGTAGAGGGTAAGTAAATGAACTGTGTCAATAGCGTTTGGATAAAGGGGCTATCAACCAGCCTAGCACTGGTGATGATATTACTGATGACTGCTTCCTGCACTTCAACTCCGTCATATCCTCCACAGCGTAGCGGAGGAGGCTCGAGTGCGAGCCTTGCATATACTTACTATAGCATCGAAGATATGTGCACTCATTCGGATATCATCGCTGTCGGAGTGGCGAACAGGATTATCGAATCCCGAGAAGAAGGATTGCATCTGTATATGACCTACTGGGACTTCAGGGTAGAAAAAATACTGAAAGGTGAAAAGATTAGTGAACTTACCGTTGTCCAGATGGGTTCTCCTGATGTACCCGGTTCGGATTTCGATTCATGTCCGCTATTCCTTCCTGAAGACCGCTATCTGCTATTTCTCAGAAAAAATGAAACCGGCAGTTATTCTTTTCATCCCCAGGGGCACTTCATGATCTGGGGGAATAGGGTATACTCGATGAACTATATCCTCACCA
>CAYOHA010000021.1:0-17748 GCA_964403625.1 uncultured Dehalococcoidales bacterium
CAATCAGCCCCGGCGAGCTGGAGATTACTGTCAATGTCCAGATAGCCTACGATATTAAATAAAAAAAGAGTATTAAGAAGAGAAACTTTACGAAAATTGTCATTCTGGAGGAGCGTAGCGACGAAGAATCTCAGGGAGGGGTAGTGGAAAAACCCCCACCAGACCCTGAGATGCTCCCGCCTGCCATAGTCCCGGAGGGACGGCGGGCAGGTCGCTACGCTCCAGCATGACAGTTTGGCGATTGTATTAGTAAAAATGGATTCTCGTTTCTTCTGGAATGGAGAAAAGGTTAGCTGCTTCTTTAACGTACCAAAGAGCAATCCCTGAGGCTGACATCTGTGATTGTACCCTCATACCTGCCCTGAACGGTCACCGTTTGCCCTGCTGTCAGCTTGCCCAGTCCCCGCCCAGACCTACTGCCAAACACACACCGGACACTCTGCGGTGACCGGTCTTTTTCAGTCCTGACCAGACTAATGTAATAAATGTTCAGAGCAGGCCTTGCTTCTATCTTATTGATGGGACCCTTTATCCTGAGAATCTGGTTGGCAAACCTCTTATCAGCTTCCTTACCTTCCGTTTCATAAACGGAAAGCAATTCATCCACTGTCATCTCCATGACTACTGGCTCGGGTTCAGGAGTTAGTTCTTCTTCAGTATTGGGTACTGCTTCAACTTCAGCCTCCGCCTCAAGCACTGGCTCAGGTTCAGAAACTGGCTCCTCTTCAGCCTCCACCTCTACCTCCGGCTCATGTCCAGGCTTAGCAGCTGGTTCAGCCTTAAGCTCCTTGAGACCTTGTCCAGGTATAGCTTCTTCAACCACCGGCTGCCGGAACGGTGTTCCCCTCTTCAGTTCTCGATAAGTCTTATCTATCTTCTTATAAGCTCTGGAGAACAGTGGATAACCACACCACCGGCAGGACCAGTCTTTAGTCCTGACTGACTGTCGACCGCAATTAGGGCACCTTGCCATCTACCACCTCTCACCAATTAGATTATATAGTAGAATAACAGTTTGTCAACGTGGGGTATAAAAAAGAGGGGGGCTTAAAAAATCCCCCTTCAATCCCCCCTTCGACAAGCTCAGGGCAGGCTCTTTTTCAAAGGGGGAAATAAAATGATCACATTCCGGAAATGTTGGAGGCTTGAGGTTGTCCGAATATGTCATTATCCAATCAATAATATCACGCAGGAATGAACTATCGATAAGTCAACGTGAACTTGCCAAGTTAGTAGGTATGCAACAACCTGCTATTTGTAGACTTGAAAAAGGGGACGGCAATATTAAGATAGGAACACTATTGAAGGTTTCGGATGCTCTTAATATGGAGGTAGAATTTAAACCGAGGAGTCTAGCTAAGGTGTAATATGTCTAATTTCTTCAAGACACAATTCAAGGACTTCTACAAGATTATCATGTAGCTAATCCAGTGAAGCCCCTTGTGTATGTGCCCCGGAGATAGCTGGAATTGTCCCCACATAAAGTTTAGTTTCAGGATCCCATTCAATAAAAGCTGTAAAGGTCTTCATGCATTGCTCCCAGATAACACTGATGTCTTTTATTAGTAATATAGCACTTTATAAAAAAAGTCTTCTCCCTCGACTTGGGACGATTAACTTAAATTTATTTTCCTCTCCATCGATGGTAGAGAATTAAGAGCTTGCCCCATACTCGTTACGGGGTGAGGGTGATAATAACATTGATTTTGCCCAACCCTGAGATGCTTCGTCCTTCCCTGCGGGAAGTACTCCAGCATGACAAAGAGTGGGAGATTGCTTCGTTTCGCTCGCAAATACAGATGGTGGGAGAATTTTTCACGGAGTTTTATTCTGAGCGTAGACGAATAGCTCCAGCATGACAATTACGCGATTGGCTTCGATTGTGTTTTTCATCGAGAAATTCTGCTATAATCTCAAGTGACGGAATTCTAAGGCAGGTAGGTTAAAAATGGAAACACTTAAATTTGTTTACTACCAGGAAAATGATATGTGGGTAGGCTGGCTCGAAGAGTATGCTGATTACAGGAGCCAGGGTAGAACCCTGGATGAATTAAAGGAGAACCTTAAGGATATTTACGAAGACATCAGCACTGGAAAGATACCCCACGTTCGCAGATACGGAGAACTCGTTATCGGATGAAAAGAACCGAGCTTATCCGTCAGATTAATAATATAGGATGTGTTTTACTCCGTCACGGTGGAAAACATGACTGGTATCAAAATCCTAATACCAAAGTCTCTCAACCTGTTCCAAGCCATCGCGAAATCGCCGACAGCCTGGCAAAACACATCCTTAAGATGCTGAGCAATTAAGTTCGACTATAAATAGAATTAGTGTATCAAACTCCCCCTGGTTTATCGCCACCTATAACTCGACGGCGCTGTCTCCGGGTGAACCGGTTATCGAAAGTAAGTAGTGGTTCTTTGTTACCCTTTATTACGAGATATACCCCGGCGAGGATAATCAGCACATCGATGGCCAGTGAGAAAGGGGTTGGCAAAATGACAGCCTCACCGAAGCAACTGGAGCAATACTTCTCTCCCCCCAGGATAGAAATCACATTGGCGACAGTAAAGCTGATCGCCATCAGCACGCTAACAAAGGCACTCGGTCTGACCAGTATCCCCAAAAAGAGGTAGGCACCTAAGACAAACTCGGCCCAGGGTAATATCAGGGCGTAGACAGTCCCAAGTATCTCCGGTAAAATTTGGTAGCTGTTAACAATCTCGACGAAATCTGAATGCACAGGTAGCTTCGTCACTCCGGAAAATACGAGAGTGCCACCAACCAGAAGTCTCAGGATTAGACTGAGATAAGCCAATGTGGATATCCGACGCCTGGCAATTACCTCTGTCATCGTTTTCCCAGCCTTTCCAGTTCCCTATCGATAAACGCACACAGCTCCTCAATAGTGCCGGGACTGAACGGGTATTCCGTACCATTAACGAAAAGGGCAACACCGGTAACGCCACGGGAGACCGCCTCATGTTTGGCCAGTTCAACCTTCTCTCTGAAGGCACCGGTATTAAGGGCTTCTTCAAACCTGCCCATATCCAAACCGATTTGCCGGGCGGATGCTTTCAATTCATCTATGTCAGCGGGTACGCCCTCCAGAAACTTATCATGCAGCTCCCAGAACTTTCCCTGCTCGGCAGCTGCCTCAAGTGCCTCGGCCAGCGTCCAGCTGAATTCGGAGGTTGGGTAATGGTGGTAGACCATCTTCACGTCCCCGGGATAAATTTCTAAAGCCTGGAGCGCCAAGCGCTCCTCTTCGACACAAATATGTCAGGTTAATTCCGGGTAGATGTCTATCGTCACCGGGGCGTCTTTAGCACCCCGCCAGTACTCACTTTCGGAATCAGTTGAGGGCGCCAGAAATATTCCTTCCTGGTTCCAGAGGACGGCAGCGATGGTCAGTAGAGCTAGCGTTATCAGTCCTACGCTGGCGATATATTTCCTAGTCCACATTTTATGGATAGCTTTCTTTCTATTTATAATGGTATGCAGGTAGATTATACATCAATCAGATAGGAACTTGGTAACCCCTCACCCATTCGGCAAGCTCAGGGCATGCTTTTATAAGGTTGTCTGCGTGGGAGATTGCCACGCCCCGATTTAATCGGGGTTCGCGATGACAGCATGATGAAACCTGATTGTTCTTTGCTTTGGGAAAGGCCCAATCCAGGGCGGGTTATGCGTGAGTCGGACGCTTTTTGGCGATTGACCAGATAACGCCGCCAATGATTAATATGCCTCCAGCGGCAACACCACCCCATACCAATCCAGAGAAACTGGTTTTGGAGAAGGTGGCGGTAACGGTCTTATCAGAGTTCATTTTTATGGTTGTGCTGGGTGAGTCGGCGTCAGCTACCTCACCAGTCCAGCCTTCGAACAGATAGCCGGCATCCGGAGTGGCGGTGATATCTACTATTGTTCCATCAACATAGGTATAATAACCGGCCGGGGGATCAACAGAACCGGCGCCCCTGATCTGTATATTAAGGCGGTATGTTTTCTGGTAGAAGTTCGCGGTGATTGTCTTGGAGCAGGTCATCACCACAATCGTCGGATTTTCCTGGCTGGTCAGGTTGCCACCCCAGCCGGTGAACTGGTAGCCAGGAGCAGGTATTGCCTCAATGACGACAGAAGTACCATTATTGATGGTGGAAACAGCCGGGTATTCGGTGGGGATGTTCTGGTCTATTTTGATAGTACCACCTCCGGCAGGGCTGACATTCACGGTCAGCTTAAAAGTAGCGCCTCCTCAGGCTGCCTCAGTTGTCCTTGCCGTTAATCCTGATGACACGATGAGCGCTACCAAAAGTGCCGCCACTAATATTCTCAATAAAGTCCGGTAAAATCCTGCTATCACGCCTTCAGTCTCCTCTTTTGACTGTATGTTCGAGGTATTATTTAGTGATTCTCTAAAATTGATTATACTTCATACTGCGGTACGTGCCCAAATGGCGGGAGGTTAAAGGTGGTTGATAGACCCCTCCCCAGATTGCGACGTCCCGATAAAATCGGGACTCGCAATGACAATCTGAGAAAAGAGAAAGAGGATGAAAGGGCATTTAAATTTTCTGGCAGGTTAGATAAAATAAGACTAAATAGTGGACTACTCAAATTGGAGGAGGCTACATATGCGTTGGATAAAAATTGTCGGCGGGATATTAATAGGTCTATTTCTTTCGTTTTTCATTTCTGGCTCTTACAGCCTGGCGGCTGGAGAAAGCATTACACTCAGTCCCAGCTCCGGTGATAAAAACACCAGTATAGTTGTTCAAGGCTCGGGCTTTGCCATCAGTGCCGGCACCCTGACAAAGGTGATCATAAAGTGGGATAACGTAGACATAGCAGGTTCGCCCTTTGGAGCAATCGCTGGCAGTAACGGGACTTTTCAGGTTACCATCACCGTACCTCCGCAAGCCACACCGGGAGTCCATACAATAACTACTGCGGTCGAAAATCCTAACTTGCCTCAGGGTACTCCGGTTACTGCCAGTGCACAGTTCACACTTATCGGTCCTTCCATCACAGTTACTCCCAACTCCGGAATAGGAGGTACGAGTGTTGTGGTCAAAGGGGGAGGTTTTTCAGCGAATACTGATATCCCACAGAAAGTAGTGATTCGCTGGGATAGCGATACCAGTCCAATGGTGACTAGTCCATCGGAAGTGCTGATTGCCACGGACGGAACGTTCTCAGCGACCATCTCGGTACCAGCGTCGGCTTCTCCCGGTCGGCACACGATTACTGCCTCAATATCGACAACAGGTGCTACTGGAGTTTACGATATAAGCGTTACGGCTATATTTACCGTGGCCACACAAGTCAGCATTACACTGACACCGAATTCCGGCATCGCGGCAACTACTATCAGTGGGATGAACTTTCCGGCCAGTTCCACGTATCCGGCCAGGGTAACGATCACGTGGGACAACAACCCGGCACCTATCCCGACTGTTCCTGAGGTAATTTTGACTTCAACTTCCGGTACTTTTACAGCGATTATAGCAGTACCGACCCAAGCCAGCCCCGGGCAACATACAGTTACCGCTACCGCCATCTCGACTGGCGATATTGTAGCAGCACCGGTAACCGCCTCCAGCCAGTTTACGGTTAACGAAGTAACAGGGTTACCTGGTACTCCCGGAGCAATGGGACCGGCAGGGAATGGTATCAAAACGGTCAGAAGCGAGGGTAATAGTATTTTAGTATTCGAGTTCACCGACGGCACAATTTACAAAACGGAGAGCCTTAAGGGGCCGCCGGGACCAGCCGGGGAAAAGGGACCACAGGGAGAACAGGGAGAGCCCGGGGAACAAGGGCCGGCCGGTGGTCTAAGCATAGCTGCTATCCTGGTATCAGTGGGGGCTTTAGGTTTGATGGTATTCAGCGTGTTAAAGAAGGCGATAGTGGGGTAAAGAGAATGGGCAGGGTAAATTAGTAGAACTGGATTCCCGATCAGGTCGGGAATGGTAAGATTAGGAGTACTGGATTCCCGGTTTCGCGGGAATGGAAAGGTTATTTATATTGGATTGCCGCCCCCATATTGAGTACAGGACAAGTTTCGCTGGAACGGATGGATAGTAATGGTGGATACAGAACAAGAAGCGCTGTTATCACAGAAAATCAGCGAACTGCCTTTACGGATTGAAGGCACACATCTTGAAGAGCTGATTGTCCAGCTTTACAAGGAGCTGGGAGCAGCAGGTATCTCCTTGAGACCAAAAGCCTATCTGTCGAACGATTGGGGCTGTCCGAATAAAGTGCCGATAATTGGCATTCCGTTCTTCCTGGCAGACTCGAGACTGGGTAGAATCAAAACCAAGCTGACCGGAATTGGAGTAGAGGATGATATAGCGATAAAAATGCTTCTCCGGCATGAAGCCGGGCATACTTTCAACTATTCATACCTACTCTATCGGAAGCCAAACTGGCGGAAGCTCTTCGGGCGGTTTTCTTTGCCTTACCCGGAAAATTACAGCGTAGACCCTTATAGCGACCGGTTTGTCCATCACCTATCAGGATGGTATGCCCAAAGACACCCTGATGATGATTTTGCCGAGACCTTCGCGGTATGGCTCAATCCCTACTCTGATTGGAAAAAGAAATATACTGGCACGCCAGCCCTCGACAAACTACTGTATGTGGAGAAGATGGTAGCCAGGTACGGGAAAGAACCGCCGGTAGTAACCGGCGGAAAGCTCGACATGCCTGTGGAAAAGATAGAGATGACCGTCGGTGAATGGTTTGGGAGGCAAGGGGAGAGAAAAATATCAAGGCTGATCAGCAAGTAACCTGAAACCACCTTAGAATGAAGGAGCCTCTTTTGACAGGACGAGGAGGTTATCGCCGGACCTGAGGAACTCACCCTCCGATGGATTCAGCAAACACTTACCGTCCCGTTCAATACCGATTAAAATAACATCGTGTAATTTCTTAAAGTCGAGCAAAGTGTCGAGAAATGGGCGGTTCATATATTGTTGAGGTAAAGGTACCCGATAAATCTCGTTTCCCTCCTGTGAGACTAAATCCTTGATGATATTATTGACCGCTGGGTTCAGCAAAGACATAGCGAGGAGCCTGCTCGACAATGCCGAAGCATTGACTATTATGTCGCAGTTAGCCTCCCTGAGGTACTCCTCGTTATTGGCATCATTAAGTTCGGCGCAAGTGATAATTGAGGGATTCCTTTTTTCAATAGTAAGGACAGTGAGGACGGTTTTCTGGTCGGCAGCCGGAGTGCTATTCTCGGCGAGAACGATGGCATATTTTGCCTCAACGATATTCGCCCTATCCAAAACAACCATTTCAGATGCATTACCTTTCACGAAGGAAATCCTGGCTTCATCAACAGGTTTGGTGTCGATTGTATCGTCGATGATAGTGACAGGCAAATCCTTAAGCTGGCTTATTTGTATTTCGTTGATAATGTCTTCAGCTTTCTTATTCCAACCACAGATTACCAGATGTTCCTTTGATCTTACCTGCGACATTCCTCTTGCTCCTTTCATCCACCTGTCATACAGCTGCATACCGATTGAAGTGACAAATGAGACCATCAATATCGGGCCAGACAACATACAGATCACACCTATTATCCGACCTATAATTGTTACCGGTACTTTATCACCATAACCAACTGTCGACATCGTGACGATAGTCCACCATAAGCTATCACCAAAGTTTGAAAATCCGTTGTTGACGGGCTTTTCAGCGAAATAACCTCCCAATGTTCCGAGAGCAATGACAGATAAAGTAGCGGATGATATTATCCAGATGCTGCTTTTCTGGAATGCTTTCAATAATCGCCTTACGAGTGCAGCGATAACCATTGTGGGAACTCCTTTGACTATATAGAAAACCTTTTATTGACTGCTGTCGACTATTATACCACCATTCCACTTGCTTCTAAATCGTTAATAATATCTCCAAGACCCAGCGATTGAAGTCGAGGAACGGTGGGGAAGCCGGTGATGGTATCCCAGCCGCGAAGCCGGTAATAATCGTCTTTCATCTCTTCGAACTTAGCACGGTCAAGCACTGCCCCCAATCTGGAGATTAGCTTGCCGTCTGGTCCCGGCATAATGGCATCCGGATCAAAGAAGACTTCCCTATTTTTCAAAGGAGAGGTAAAGAAGTAGTCCAGGACCCGGTCACCATTTCGCCCGCCCCACCCCTGGCTTAACATTATTGCCCTTCGCAGATTAAAGATTCTTTCGCCGGTACGGAGCAATTCCTCTTCGCCAGTTTCCTGTCCGGTGATAGCCGAATAAATCTGGCTTTCCAGAGTGGGGTCGCCGACGTGGCCGTTCGGGTCTGCTGCCGACGTGATATACATCGGCCAGTGGACATCACAGAGGACAAGGCTTTCCTGCACGCAAGAGCGGTCCTGGACTCTTTTAGCCGCCAGTGCTTTGCCTTCATAGGTGGAGAAATCAACAGCCTTAGTACCGCCCCAGAACCTTTCGGCAACGGTGCGGAGGTCATCGGTCGAGAAAAAGGAGCCTTTTTCGCCTCTTGCCCAGCTTGCCCAAGAAATCAGGGTATTGCCGCTTATACCGTGGAGCTGGGACACCGGTTTTCTAGGTTCAGTGGCATATAAAAGAGCCGTAGTCAGAATAAGCCTCGGATCGTAGTCCCGGTTTTCATTGGTAGGGGTAGCAACATACCTGAAGGCAAGCTCTCTCGCCTTTTCCCCGGATTTTTCGGCGGCGGCGAGGGTGCCCTGAGCAAGGACATCGCCGAAACCTTCCCGTAGGGATATTTTACGGGTCAGCGCCTCGATAAACTCGATACTGCCTGCTTGGGACAGTGGTAAGCCTGTCTGATATTCAGTTACCAGCCCTTCATGATAGCATTCGATGAGCCAGGCAATTAACGGAGCCATTACAGCCGCATCAAGCCCGTAGCCATCACAAAGCCGGGTTGCCATTAACGGCACTTCGTTCATTTTACCGTAGTAATCAATAGCCGGTCTGGTGTAGATACCGGTTGCCTGGCAAAAGGACTTATAACGCCGTCCCTTTTCTCCACGGTATGATTGGCGGGAACAACCTACTCCGCAGCCATAGCAGTTCTCCTGGACGGTGAGGCCGGGTATCGCCCAGGGAGACGGAGCATTGAAGGTGGAGCTCCTTATCTGCTTGACGAGTTTTATTATTTCCTGTAGCTTATCGGGATAAGCGGCCTTCGGTCTTCTGTTGCCGGCGACAGTGATAGCTTTGAGCTTCTTGGAACCCAAAATGCTGCCCATTCCTCCCGAGACGGAAGCGCCACCATCAGCTAGAGCAGTGGCAAATACTACCCGGTTCTCAGCCGCCGGACCAATGGCAAGAACACAGACTCCTTTGCCTAACTCCGCTTTTATGTTTTCAGCAGTATCAAAAGCTGACATACCCCACAGAGTTGAGGCATCTTTTATCTCAACGGTGTCATCGTGGATATAGAGATAGGATGGTCTTTTTGCCTGTCCCTTAACAGCCAGAGCATCGTAGCCGGAATACTTCAAAGCCGAGCCCCATTTACCGCCAAGGTTGCCGTAGGAAAAAGCCTCAGGCTGCCGAGAAGGTGATTTACCGCAGATTACCCACCGGCACCCGGCCAGTCCAAAGAATCCCGTGACCGGTCCGGTAGCACATACCAGGCAGTTATCCGGCTCGAGGGCACCTGTTTTGGGAGGGACCATGTCCCAGAACAGCTTCGCGGCAATACCCCTTCCTCCAAGGAACCGGCTGGCATAATCAGCCATGGCTATCTCACCAGATTCACCGCTGGTTAGGTCTACTTTCAAAATCTTACCGGCATAACCGAATTCGCTCATTTTAGGCATATTTCATCATAATACTAGTTAAAGATAAAAATTAAATGGTGAGGGATTATGACTACCACAGGGTCGGTTGAGGTGGCTTTTCTTTATCGTAGGGAAGACCAAGGTGCTGGTAGGCTAGCTGAGTAGCTAATCTGCCACGTGGCGTGCGCTCCAGGAAGCCTAACTGTAGAAGATAAGGTTCATAGACATCCATAATGGTATCTGCTTCTTCACTGATAGCAGCGGCAATCGTCTCCAGCCCTACTGGACCACCATTGAATTTTTCAATAATAGTGTGCAGAACTTTATTGTCGATTTCATCCAGCCCTACTGGGTCGACCTCGAGTTTAGACAGGGCTTCAACTGCCACTGGTTGAGTGACAATTCCATCGGCTACAACCTGAGCATAGTCTCTTACTCGCTTGAGCAGCCGGTTAGCGACACGAGGTGTGCCTCTAGCCCTTCGGGCTATTTCCTGTAATCCTTCTTCATCAGCTTTCACACCAAGTATTTGAGCAGAGCGTTTTAGAATTGTCTCAATAGACGCCTGGTCGTAGAAATCAAGGCGATAGACGGCGCCAAAACGGTCTCGGAGGGGCGGGCTCAGCAGGGCAAAACGGGTAGTGGCGCCAATCAGAGTGAAGGCAGGAAGGTTCAGGCGCAGGCTTTTAGCACCAGCTCCCTTACCAATAATAAGGTCGAGAGCAAAGTCTTCCATAGCTGGATACAATATCTCTTCAACTACCCGGCTGAGACGGTGGACTTCATCAATGAAGAGAACATCCTGACTGTGGAGGTTGGTCAGGATGGCGGCAAGGTCTCCGGTGCGCTCGATGGCTGGACCCGAAGTGACCTTGATATTTACTCCTATCTCAGCAGCAATGATATAAGCCAGGGTAGTTTTGCCCAGCCCGGGAGGTCCATAGAGCAGGACATGGTCCAGTGCTTCGCCCCTGCCTTTAGCAGCCGCGATGGCAATGTTCAAATTGTCCTTGACCTTGTTTTGTCCGATAAAGTTACTCAGGCTGTGTGGCCGCAGACTGGTATCCAGGGGTACATCTTCGACACTGGGTTTACCTGATATAATGCGAGCTATTTTTTTTCTGCCTCCGTTTTATTTTAGGTTATTATACCACAACTTCATCCTGGCTACAGGTAAACCGGCGATAAAAAAGCCACCCTGGTTTTTTAAGGGTGGCTCTAAACTATTTCGGTACTAGAAGTATAACACAGGGGATTCTACAAATCCAGGTCCTCTACGTTTTCTTCTTCCGGTTCTACTGGTTCTTCCACCTCTTGTCTTTCCAGAGTTAACAGACTTGCTTCCTGGCCATCCTGCTGCTCAGACTCGTTGCCAGCCGGTAATTTTAAGGCTTCTTCAGAAAGCAGGGCACGGGCGGGTATCAGCCGG
Organism: uncultured Dehalococcoidales bacterium; assembly: GCA_964403625.1. GTDB lineage: Bacteria > Chloroflexota > Dehalococcoidia > Dehalococcoidales > UBA2162 > CAYOHA01. The sequence continues at coordinate 11,230 of CAYOHA010000021.1, forward strand.
CCGATAATGACGTTCTCTTTCAGTCCTACCAGCCTGTCTGTCGCTCCCTTAACTGCCGCATCGGTCAGTACCCGGGTAGTCTCCTGGAAGGAAGCAGCGGCGAGCCAGCTATCAGTGCTAAGGGAGGCTCTGGTTATACCCAGCAATACGGTATGGGCAGTGGATGGTTCACCTCCTTCAGCCAGTACCTCAGCATTAATATCTTCATAGTGGAACCTGTCTACCAGCTCCCCGGGAATGAGATCGGTATCACCTGAGGACTCGACTCGAACCTTGTCCAGCATCTGATGGACGATAATTTCGATATGTTTGTCATTGATATTAACTCCCTGAGAACGGTACACTCTCTGTACTTCATCTACCAGGTATTGCTGTACTGCCTCCCTGCCCAGAATATGCAGCATTTCCTGAGGATTGATTGAGCCATCAGTAAGCTGCTGGCCTGCCTTGACTGTACTTCCACTCTGAATACGGACAGGTATAGATGCCGGAACAACATACTCCCGCTTCTCTCTCTCTTCATATAAAATAGCCAGGTGTCCATCCCTTGATTCTACTCGACCAGCAACGCCAGCAATAATTGCCTGAGTTTCATCGGCTATAGCCTTCGGTTTTTGAGCAGTCTCGTCTTTCTGAGTCGATTTCTCTATCTCAAGGATGGGACGGGCTAAAACTGTGCCGATATCGACAAATTCACCATCTTTCACCAATACCTGCCAGCCGGCCGGTGGCGAATATTCATCACGAAATACTTCAGAACTGGTGACCAGAATTTTGTCTCCATCATCGCTATGAATAACGCCAGCCACACCGCTGATATCAGCTAGAATTGCCGGAGATTTGGGCGACCTAGCCTCAAAGAGTTCTTCTACCCTGGGTAGACCGCTGGTAATATCAAGTCCTACCACACCTCCGGTATGGAAAGTACGCAGGGTTAACTGAGTACCTGGCTCGCCAATACTCTGAGCAGCAATAATGCCAACGGCAGTATTAAGGTCAACCAAATGCCCACGGGCGAGGTCACGTCCGTAACACCGCTGGCAAACACCACGTCTTGACTGACAGGAAAGGGGAGACCTGACATAAACCCTGGTTATCCCGGCAGCAATAATTTCTACTGCCTTTCGTTCAGTAATTTCTTCATTTCGGTCAACAATAGTCTTTCCAGTCTGAGGATTAACTATCTTACCAGCAGCGAGACGGCCCAATATTCGCTCAATAAAGGGTGGCAGCATCTTCCTTTCCTGTGTTTTAGAATCAGATATCCATATTCCATCTATAGTGCCACAGTCTTCCTCAAGAGTAATAACATCATGGGAAGCGTCAATCAGCCTCCTGGTGAGGTGACCGCTTTCGGATGTCCTTAGGGCGGTATCAGCCAGGCCCTTGCGAGCACCGTGGGTCGAGATAAAGTATTCCAGGACGCTGAGTCCTTCACGGAAGCTAGACTTAATAGGAAAGTCGATTATCTTACCCGATGGGTTAGTCATCAGGCCACGAATACCTGCCATCTGCACAATTAGGGAGATATTGCCGCTGGCGCCCGAGGTAGCCATCATGTAAATATTGCCATAGCGGTCAAGACAATCAGAGACAGCATCAGTAATTTTATCGGTAGTCTCTGTCCATACATTTACCACACCTCTATATCTTTCATCCTCAGTGATTAAACCACTTTGATACTGGCTTTCAATGAGAGCAGTCTTGGTCTCCGCTTCAGCTAGCAACTCTGGTTTACTCCCGGGAACCTCAATATCACTCATTGCGACAGTAGTACCTGACTTGGTGGCAAAACGGAAACCCAGCTCTTTCATGTTGTCCAGCACCACCGCCATATCTTCATCACTCAGTATCTTAGAACAATCGGTTACTACCTGTTTTAAGCTAGTTTTATCAATTACTTGATTATAAAAGTCCAGCTCCCTGGGCAGAATTTCGTTAAAGATGATACGACCAACGCTGGTCTTAATTCTTTCCCCGTTTTTCTTCTGGTTTCTGACTACAATTTCCGCTCTGAAGTCAATAGCGCCAAGTTCATAAGCAAGCTTTGCCTCTTCGAAACTACCGAAAATAAGACCTTCGCCTTTCGTTCCAGGTCGCATAGTAGTCAGGTAATAGCAACCGAAGACCATATCCTTGGTTGGAGTTACGATTGGCTCACCACAGCTTGGCAGAAGCATATTATGAACACTGAGCATTGTTTCCCGAGCTTCTTTAACCGCAGCCCTGGATAGGGGAATATGAACTGCCATCTGGTCGCCATCAAAATCTGCATTGAAAGCGGTGCATACCATAGGGTGAAGCTGGATAGCACTGCCATCAATAAGTACCGGTTCGAATGCCTGTATGCTGAGCCGGTGTAGAGTAGGAGCCCGATTAAGTAATACCGGCCGTTCCTTTACAACCTCCTCGAGTATGTCATACATTTCCGGCTTGGCTCTTTCTACCAGCCTTCGAGCACTTTTAATATTATGGGCAAGACCCCGTTCAAGAAGCTGGTGCATAACAAATGGTTTAAAGAGCTCCAGAGCTATCCGTCGAGGTAGACCGCACTGGTTAATTTTCAGTTCAGGACCAACAACGATTACGGAGCGCCCGCTATAGTCAACCCGCTTACCTAACAGGTTCTGGCGAAAGCGTCCCTGTTTACCCCGGAGCATATCTGAGAGCGACTTTAGTTTGTGATTACCGGTAGCAGAATAAGCCTGCCCTCTTTTGCCATTATCAATAAGAGAATCGACAGCTTCCTGGAGCATCCGCTTCTCATTGCGGATAATAATTTCCGGTGCACCTGTTTCCATTAAGTGGCGCAGGCGGTTATTACGGTTGATTACCCGCCGATACAGGTCGTTGGTGCCGCTGATGGCAAATTTACCTCCATCAAGCTGGACCATGGGTCGAAGGTCAGGAGGTAATACTGGTAATACGGTGCAAATCATCCACTCAGGTTTAGCACCACTGCGGCGTATGGCTTCCACTACCTGTAACTGCTTAGAGGCTTTTTTACGACGCTGACCTGAATTAGAACGAGTCTCCTGGAGCAACTCATTACGTAATTCGTTAAGGTTTATTCCCTTGATCAGTTGATAAACAGCCTCCGCCCCCATACCAGCCTCAAAAATCTGACCATATTTTTCTTTGAGTTCTTGATACTGGTTCTCAGTAAGCAGCATACGTAACCGGATGTCATTTAGTTGTTCTATCTCAGAATAATGTTGAGATTCAAGCTGGGCTTTTTCTTCCTCCCAATTTCGCCGGAGCTGGTTGACTTCCTCGACTGAGGCACCTTCCATCTTAACAATCTTGGCTTCTAATACCTCCTGGCGCTTGGCAATATCTTCAGTAAACTCCTGATCGCGTTGCTCGATCGCCAGTTCTCTAGCCTGCTCATCTATAGAGGTAATAGTGTAATGAGAGAAGTACAGAATACGCTCAAGATTTCGGGGTGACATATCAAGCAACAGTCCCACCCGGCTGGGTATTCCCTTGGCAAACCAGACATGACTCACCGGACAGGCCAGTTCAATATGCCCCATTCTTTCCCGACGCACCTTGGATTGGGCTACTTCAACACCACACTTATCACAAATAACCCCTTTATATCGTATTCTTTTATACTTTCCGCAAAAGCATTCGTAGTCTTTAGTTGGTCCAAAAATTCTCTCACAGAAAAGCCCGTCTCTTTCTGGTTTCAGGGTACGGTAATTGATGGTCTCCGGTTTGGTTACTTCACCGTAGGACCAGCTCCTAATCTGCTCTGGTGAAGCCAGAGAGATACGGACAGCATCAAAATCATTAACTTCAAGCATTCCTTCTACTCCTATCGCAGCTCGAGTTGAGTTTTTACCGACCTAGTCCTCTTCCTTTAATCGGACGCTTCTTGAGTTTCCTTAAAAGGTCTGAGGTCTTCTGTCATTTTACTTTCAGTCAAACCTTCGCCGCTTTTAACGGGAAAATCTAATTTAGGCAACCTGATAGTCTCTCCGCTGAAGGCAGCTTTTTCTTCTTCATTAATTACTTCGACAGCAAGCCCCAGACTTTGAAGTTCCTTGACCAGAACTTTAAATGATTCTGGCACACCAGGCTGGAGGATATCTTCGTTCTTTACTATAGCTTCATAGGCTTTGGCTCGACCAATGACATCATCTGATTTAATAGTCAGGACTTCCTGGAGGTTATGAGCAGCCCCATAGCCTTCCAGCGCCCATACCTCCATTTCACCGAATCGCTGACCTCCAAACTGGGCTTTGCCACCCAGGGGTTGCTGGCTTATAAGAGAATAGGGTCCGGTAGACCGGGCATGAACCTTATCCTCAACAAGGTGGTTCAACTTCATCATATAGATATAGCCCACCGTCACCGACTGGTCGAATGACTCACCGGTACGTCCGTCACGGAGTATAACTTTGCCGACGACAGGCGAAGGTAAGCTCTTTTCAGCACTGACCCTAGCCACAACCTGCTCCAATTCCTGCTTGCTTAATTCTCGACTGGCTATACCCATATCTTCAAGCCACAACCGCAAGCAAACTTCCCTTGCCTGACCAAAGTGTTCATCACTGAACACCTCATCTGCATCATAGCCGCACTCTTGAATCCATGCCTTAGCTTTTTCCAATTGCAGAGAACCGTTGCTATTACCAGGATCAAGATTAACCGCCCCGGCTTTCTGAGCTAACCAGACTCTTGCCAAATTATCCTCAATGGCAATGTCACTGGCACCATCAAAGACAGGAGTCAACGCTCTGAAACCCAACACCTTGGCTGCCCAACCAAGATGAGTTTCCAAGACCTGTCCAATGTTCATACGCTTTGGGACACCTACAGGGTTGAGGATAATGTCCACTGGCGTGCCATCGGGAAGGAAAGGCATTTCTTCAACTGGAGCTATGATTGAGACAACTCCCTTATTACCGTGCCGGCCTGCCAGCTTATCCCCCACCGAACTTCTTCGTCTCTGAGCAACCCAGACCTGCACCAGTTGATTTACTCCGGCAGCCAGGTCACTGCCAGTGAAAACCTTTACATTAATTACCTTACCCCATTCGCCGTGGGGTACCCGTAAGGAGGTATCTTTAACCTCTCGAGCTTTCTCACCAAAGATAGCTCTCAGTAGTTTTTCTTCAGCCGATAGTTCGGCTTCACCTTTAGGGGTAATTTTACCTACCAATATATCATCAGGACCTACGCCAGCCCCGATTCGGATAATACCATTTTCATCAAGCTCCCTCAGACTTTCTTCACCTACATTTGGCACATCTCTGGTGATTTCCTCTGGTCCTAATTTGGTATCTCTGGCTTCTACCTCGTGTTTTTCAATGTGAATAGAGGTAAAGGTATCATTCTCAACCAAGCGACTGCTGATGATAATAGCATCTTCAAAGTTATAGCCTTCCCAGCTCATGAAGGCGCAGAGCACGTTCTGCCCCAACGCAAGTTCCCCCTTCTCCATTGATGAGCTATCAACCAGGACCTGCCCGACTTCTACCCGATCACCTTTATTAACTATCGGACGCTGGTTAGTGCAGGTACCCTGATTAGTACGGACAAATTTCATCAGCGGATAGACGTCATTCTCACCATTATCCCTGGTAACAACAACCTGTGAGCTAGTAGCAGAAGTTACAACTCCCGCATTTTTAGCAAATAAGACCTGTCCACTGTGTTCAGCAGCTTCAGCCTCCATTCCCGTAGCTATTAGAGGAGCTTCCGGGGAAAGTAGTGGTACGGCCTGCCGCTGCATATTAGAGCCCATCAGGGCACGGTTAGCATCATCGTGCTCCAAGAAAGGTATCAGCGAAGTAGCGACACTAAATATCTGCTTGGGCGAGACATCCATAAATTGAATCTTATCGGACGTTTCTCTTAAGTAACGCTCAGCCAGCCTGGCTTCGACTCTCTCACCAACGAACTGACTCTTTTCATCAAGCGGGGCATTAGCCTGGGCAATAGTGTATTTATCCTCTTCATCGGCGGGAAGGTAAACTACCTCGTCAGAGACAAAAGGCACTACTTTTACTGTTCTGGGAGACAACTTGGATAGCTTGTTAATAATGTGGCGAGTGATAACAGCTCCAGCTTTCACTATTGTTTTCCCGCTATCATCAAGTACCGCTTCCCTGGTAGTTCTACTTAATAATTTTTCATAATCACCGGATACCTCGGAGAAAACCTTACGGTATGGAGTTTCAATGAAACCATATCGGTTAACCCGGCTATATGTAGCCAGAGAACCGATAAGACCAATATTGGGTCCCTCTGGCGTTTCAATAGGACATATTCTTCCGTAGTGAGAAAAGTGGACATCACGAACCTCAAAGCCAGCACGGTCACGAGAAAGACCTCCTGGGCCCATCGCGGAAAGACGGCGTTTATGAGTTAACTCAGCCAGTGGATTGGTCTGATCCATAAACTGTGATAGTTGCGAACTGCCAAAAAACTCCCTGATTGCTGCCACCACGGGTCGAATGTTAACCAGTGCACTGGGAGTGGCTAATTCTGGAGGGATGGTGCTCATCC
>CAYOHA010000022.1:0-17706 GCA_964403625.1 uncultured Dehalococcoidales bacterium
CTTTAAGGAGGTAAAAATTTGGGTAAAAATATACTTTTTCGGCACTCTCGAAATGTGACCTGACGGCTAATGGGAATCTCCCTCACGTCTGCCAAAAAATCTCAGTTTGAAACCGTCGGCTCGAATAATAAATATGGTCAAAGAAGTTATAATTTAATTATTGTCGGAATATCTCTCCTGTATCCTTACGCTTCCAGTATCCCCTTTGCTGCAGCGGCCAGTTGAATTTTACAGCTCCCGGCATAGGACACTCATTCACACACGTGCCGCAGTACCAACATTCGTCCGCATGCAATATAAGAGGCGGTTTCCCATGTTCACGATTAGGGATATAGACATCTATCGGGCAGACTTCAACACATCTGTTGCACCCATTGCATATTTCAGGATTGAAGATTACAGGTCGGCTTGGCGTAATTATATTAGGTAGAGCGAATACTTTATCTTTTGCCATTAGAAGCCTCCTTTTTGTCTTGGCAAACACCGGTATAGTCTTTATTGCGGGCTTCGTAGTTTTCTTTGAGATTACCCCAATAAATAAGGGGAAACTCCCCTACCTTGACCTTATCGTTTTCCAGGTTGACAGTGATAAATTTGTTCCACTCCGGCGGGTCCAAAGTCGGATAATCTATGCGGTAGAAATCGAGGAATCGACTGCTCGCTTTACGCGCCAGGGAGGCATGAAGAATAATCTGAGCATAAGTGAGAATGCTCAGATCCTCCAGGCTGCGCATGAGTTTATGCGGGTCGAGGGCGTATAACTTCGGTACCCATTTTTCTTCAATCTCTTTAAGTGAGTCCAATGCTATGTTAAAGAGCGACTCAGTCTTGAATTCACTGCAAAAATACTGCATCGTCCTGGCGATTCCAGCGTGCAACTCTTTCCACTCTATACCATCGCTCCTCTTAATCGGGGCATAGACTCTAGTCTTCTCTCTGGATACCTGCTCTCTCGATACCTTCGGTTCGCTCGCTTGCTTGGCATAATCGGCTGCTTTTCGACCAGCATACCTGCCGGTTGACGCAGCAAAACTGGTATCTCCAGTAGCAAATAGCTGGCTCCCGGCGGCGTACAGTCCCTCCAAGCTACTCCTCAAATCCCAATCAATCAATACACCGCTACCACGCGTGCCCGGAATGTCGATAGCCCGCCATTGAGGTGGACTAATTCCTTCTATGAACTGATAATTCATTAGCTGGTCTTTAGCTGGTTCGAATCCAGCCTCATTGAAGGTGTCGACAATTATCTTGGTGATTGATTCCTCCTGCAACATCATATTCCAGGTAATGTTTCGCTCCATCTCTGGCATTGCTGGGAAGTCACCCCAGAATGGCAGAGCATACTCCCCCTTGAGCACACCCTCCCGAACCGCAGCCCATGGTCCAATTCGTGCAGTTCGATCAGCAGGCTGCGGGCTGATGCCCCATCCCTGATTTCCAATCGGGAGTTGTTTGCCGTTATTATCAACAAGCTGGACATTCTCATAGCTGGCGTCACCAGCGCCACCATACCATTTATGCTTATAACCGGTCCCTATACCCAGTAATCCAGATTTCTCCATAAGAGTAAGCTTGGCTCCAGCTCTCCAGGCCATAGCATTGCCGTCACCCGAAAGGGCGCGAGACTGGTGGCTGGAAATACCGGCTAATTCGGTGTTGAAAACCCATATCGACCCAGGGACTCCCGTACTGAGTATCGTCGCCCTAGCTTTGAAAACCATGAATTCACCAGTTCTGTCATTGACACCTGTGGCACCGACTACTCTTGCTCCTTGAATGCCATTTTCATTTAACAGGCTAGTAACCATAACTCTATCGTAGATTTGGACGCCCAAACGCTGGCATTCTTTTCTCAAGGCAGGCTTGAAAGTTGTTCCCCAGATACGGAATACAACATTGCTCTCGTGAAAGGCATTATTCCTGGGAGAAAACATAAATTTGGTCGCATCATCCCTACCTTCGGCACCTTTCCACTCATCCTCTGTGTCTCTAATCTTGCCGCCCATTCGCTCCAATTCCAGGAGCGTATCGTAATCTTCCCGGCATTGTATCTGGCGACCAATCCCACAGTTGTACCCACCATTAGAGTCAGTCAATCGCTGAGCCCATTCATCGGGATTAACCATGGACAAAGGATGATTAGGTGCATCACACCAATGATCGACTCCAGGTCCGACGGCGCCACTTCTTATGGTTGCCGACTTTTCAACCAGGGCGACTCTCAGCCCCTTTCTGGCAGCACTAATGGCTGCCCAGCATCCAGCCATGCCACCTCCGATAACCAAGATATCCGTATCAATCTCTTGTTCTCTTTCATACCGTATCGGGTACGGCCAGTCAGGCGTATGACCATTTTGCCCAATAGCCTCATGAAACAAAGCCATTTTTACCCTCCTTTTATTTCTTTTAGAGACTCATTGGTTTTTATATTATTAATAACTTAAGTGAGGTGACTTTTATAAAAACCGAAATATCTCATATCAGCAATTTGCTGTTATTGTAACATCCTTAGTATAGGGCTATAAAAAATAAAACGCAGGACTAGAGAGAGTTTACCGCCATCTCGATTCTCAATAATGCCTCTCTAAGAATGGAACGGGGGCAGGCAATATTCATTCTCTCAAAACCACTGCCGCATTCTCCGAAGACAAATCCATCATTCAAGCCAACTCTCGCCTTTTCTCGCATGAAGCTTCTTAAAGTATCGTTATCCATGCCCAGTTCACGGCAGTCTAACCAGATAAGATATGTACCCTGAGGCTGAATAATTTTGATTCTGGGAATTCTCTCAGTAAAATATTTAGTCATAAAGTCCAAGTTACCTTGTAAGTAATTTAAAACTTGTTCCAACCACTCATCTCCGAAGCGGTAAGCCGCTTCCAATGCTACATAGCCAAAAAGGTTCGGTTGTGGCAATACACCAGACCGTGCACTGGTGAACTCATCGCGGAGCTTCTTATTCGGGATTATTATTGAAGAAACCTCCAGCCCGGCTAGACTGAAAGTTTTACTCGGTGACATACAAACTATAGAGTTTTGCTCAAACTCCTCCGAAATAGAAGCGAACGGGACATGTTTATAGCCTTTGAAAAGGATTTCACAATGTATCTCGTCGGAGATTACTACAACCCCATGCCTAATGACTATCTCTCCCATCCGGACCAATTCGTCATGTTTCCATAGCCTTCCCACCGGATTTTGCGGATTGCAGAGGATAATAGCCTTAATCCGGCTTGACTCAGAACGCATTACTCCTCTGGATACAAATTTGCTTTCCAGATCCTCATAGTCCATTTCATAATGACTATCAACCAGTTTGAGTTCATTATTGACGATATGGCATCCACAAGAAGTAACAGCAGAAAAGAATGGGAAATAGACAGGTTCCTGTAAGATAATTTTATCTCCAGGACGAGTTAATGCCCTGACAGCGACATTAAGAGCAGGAATAACGCCTGGAGTAAAGACTACCCATTCAGGCTTAATCCTCCAGTCAAACTTTCTCTGCATACGCTCAACTACAGCCTCAATGACGTTTGCACCTGGCTGTGTATATCCATAAAATGGATGCTCTGCACGTTTTCTAAGCACTTCTACAATTTGCTCAGCAACAGGGAAATCCATGTCAGCTACCCACATAGGAATCACATCATCACGTCCAAATATCGACTTGACGGCATCCCACTTAACGCAATTCGTCTTCTTTCTATCGTATATTTGATCAAAATTATACTTCATCTATCTGCCTCCAAAGCGACGATTAACTCGTTTATCGACCATATTAGACACAGACTCAACATCAGCATATCTAGATATTCGTCTGAACTAACTGGCCTACCATATAGCTATTCTTATCTGAAACCAGATAGGCGACGATTGGTCCCACATCATCCGGAGTGCACAGTCTTCCTAATACAGTCTGGGCTTTGAACCTTTCAAAAAATCCTGGAGGTACGTTGCCTTTGGGTAATCCGGTCTCACCAGCACCGGGTAGGAAAAGGTTTACGATAATTCCATGCGGAGCCAGATCACGCGATATTGACTTTGTCCATCCATCAACGGCGCCTTTTGAGGCGCTATAAGCTGAATCCTGGGGACCCCCCTGCCCTCCAGAAAAATTAACGATCTTCCCATATTTACGCCGAATCATATGAGGGGCAACTGCCTGGACGCAATTGAATTGGCCAAAGAAGTTGACATTCATTACACGGTCCATTTCCTCTCTGGTTACTTCAAGCGTGGATTTCCACGGTATACCAATCCCGGCATTGTTTATCAGTATATCAATCTTGCCGAATTCTGTTATTGCCCGTTCAACCATAGCATCCACCTGTGCCCTATTGGATACGTCAACCTTTAAAGCTAAAGCTTTACGACTTAAGGCTCTTATTTCAGCTGCCGTCTGCTCTGCCCCAATTATGTCGATATCCACCCCGATGATATCGCAACCTTCTTTTGCCAGGGATAATGCGATACCCTTGCCATAGCCTATTTGGCTAGCAGTACCAGTTATAATTGCAACTTTATCTTTTAAACCAAGATCCATTTTAATTAACCTCATTTCATATCATTTTATATATTCTGGTTTTTATTATTTGCATACAACCACCAGAAATGCAATTAGCTAAAGCTGTTATCAAACTCGTCTTTAACCTTAATACTTATAGAAAATAAGTAATAATATTTTCCCTTTTTAAAAAATTGTATAACCCGACAAATCCTCATATTCCGGTTATTAATGTTGACAATCAGTAACTCTGAATATAAGATAAGCCTGTTTGAGGTGAATAAAGATGCCCGGATTTTTTGCGTTAAGTGCTAACCCTAAAGAGTATAAAGGTGATTTTCTGGAAGATTTGTTTTGGCAAACGTTCTATCAGCAACATCTGGGTGAAGATTACTCAGGATTGGCTACCTATAATGGGAAGAAAATCAATATTCGCACCCATCGCGGACTTTTTAGACCAACCTTTGGTGAAGACATGGCAGGTCTTGAGGGAACCATGGGGATTGGTTATTGTGGTGATAACAGAGAGCCGATTCTTGTTGATTCGAAGCTGGGTGAATTCGCCGCTTGTTTTTTAGGTAATATTATTAATCAGGCTGAGTTAGTAGCCGAATATAAAGCCCACGGTCATTCTTTTGCCTGGGGGGGAGTAGATATTGAAATTATTGCCAAATTGGTAGCCCAGGGAGAAGAATTCGCAGACGGAATTCAAAAAATGAACGATAAAATTAGGGGAGCTTATTCTCTAGCGATACTTGCTCCCGAGGGAATTTACATTGCTTGCGATCCCAACGGGCGCTGGCCATTAATTATTGGTGAAAAAACAGGAGCGATAGCAGCTACAACTGACCCAAGCGGATTTGAGAACTGGAGCTTCAAACACCAGCGAGATGTGGAACCAGGAGAAATCATTCTACTTAAAAATGGTCACGAACAAGTTAAAGCTAAAATACCTAGCACTAAAAGTCAGATTTGTACTTTCGTCTGGGTCTATACTAATTTCCCTAATGCAGTATTTAGAAATATCCCAGTAACGGCGGTTAGGAAAAGACTGGGAGCTATTTTAGCCCGAAGAGATATAAAAAGGGACTTTATTCCAGATGTCGTCGCTCCTGTTCCTGATTCTGGCAGATTCTGCGCTATTGGATATCATCAAGAGTTTTGTCGGCAGATAAATGAGGGGAAAATCGACAGAATTCCCGTATATGACGAGGTACTAATAAAATATCCTTATGCGGGAAGGAGTTATCCCCGATCGAGTAAATCGGCACGAGATTTAGAAGCCCACATAAAACAACTGAGAAGCAGTGAGAATTATCAAGGCAAGGTAATAGTAGTCTGCGACGATTCTATTCGAAGGGGCACTCAGACCGAGAAAAATTTAGTACCTAAGCTTAGAGCTTTAAATGTCAGCGAGATTCATTTCAGGATTTCTAATCCAGATTCGCTTTCATACTGTCGCTGGGGAAAAACAATCCAAAGAGGGGAACTTTTAGCTACTCGGATTCCTTCTATTAAAAGAAGGGTTGAGTTTTTAGGTATCGAAAGTTTGGAACACCCAACAGTACAGGAACTGGCTGAAGCAATTGGACTTCCTCTTGAAACACTCTGTGTCGATTGCGATCTACCCACTCAGGCAAAATTCGTTTGAATCTCCAAGGTTACTACTTCTCGATTTTGTCGGATTATTTCGTCCTGAACCTTTTGTTAGTGTGTTAAGCACCCATACTGTTGTATAATAGATTTTACGTGCTCGTGATATGTGCTCTAATTACGGAGGCAGCATAAGCTGATATGGGAATTTATCGATATTCAGAATGGGATGGAAGCCAGGAACTATTTGATCTGGACGCGGACAAGATTATGGGTGAACTTGGACGTCTGGTTTCACAATACGGAGACCTGTCTCAGGCGCTGCGGGCTCTCCAGAGATACGGTATAAGGAATAGTCAGGGAAGACAGATGCCAAGTCTGGATAGATTGCTTGAACAATTACGCCGTACGAAAAAGGACCAGCTTGATAGATATGACCTTAGCTCGGTTATGGATGAGATACGTCAAAGGCTGGATAAAATAATAAAAACAGAGCGGGAGGGAATCAAGAGAAAGCTGAATGAAGCAAAAGAAAAGGCTGAAGCCGGTGGAGGTGAGCTTAGTAAAGAAGTGCAACAGCGACTGCTTAAGAATATTGAGGACAGGGCAGCACAGAACCGCAAAAAGCTTGATAACCTGCCTTTGGATACAGGCGGCAAGATCCGGGAATTGACCAAATATGATTTTATGGATGAAGATTCCAGAAACCAGTTCAATGAGTTAATGGATATGCTGAAAAAGCATGCCATCGAGCAATTCGGAAAAGACCTGTTACAGCAACTAAAGAATATGGATCCGGCTGCTATGGCTAATATGAGGAATATGGTTGAAGCCCTTAATCAGATGTTGGAGCAACGGATGAAGGGCGAAGAGCCTGATTTTGACGGTTTCATGCGACAGTTCGGTGACTTCTTCGGCGATAATCCGCCTCAGAACCTTGATGAGCTGGTTGAGAATTTTCAGAATCAGATATCCCAAGCGCAGTCCCTTATGGACAGCTTATCACCCGAGGTTAGGAAGGAATTACAAGATCTTCTTGATTCAATGTTAGATGATGCTACTCAGTATGAGCTGGCTAAAATGGCATCATACCTGGAGAGACTCCATCCCAGCGATAGAATGCGAAGACGTTATCCCTTCTCTGGTGAAGAATCCATCTCCTACCAGGAAGCGATGAAACTCATGGAAGAACTCCAGAAAATGGACCGGCTAGAAGACCAGATGAAAGAGGCTCAGTATGCCCCAAATCTGGATGGTATCGATGAGACACTGCTAAAAGAAATTATGGGAGAAAAGGCAGAGCAGGAACTGGAGGCTATAAAAGAAATCACCCGGCTGCTTGAGGAAGCAGGATACATACGTCGCAAAGGTAAAAAATATGAGTTAACGCCAAAAGGTATACGGAAAATAGGCCAGGAAGCGCTGGACAATATCTTTTCCCAATTGAAAAAAGACCACACCGGCGGGCACACTATTTACCGTACCGGCCTGGGCACTGAACGAATCGAAGAAACTAAAAAATACGAGTTCGGCGATGATTTTAATATCCACGTACAGAAGACTATCATGAACTCAATACTCCGGGAATACACTCAACCTCCGGTAAAACTGGATATTCAGGACTTTGAGGTATCAAAAACTGAAGAGTTAACCCGCACGGCAACCATTCTTGTACTTGACCAGAGTTTTTCGATGTTCATGAACGGTTATTTTCAGGCTGCCAAGCAGGTAGCTTTGGCTCTTGATAGTCTTATCAAAACTCGATATCCAAAAGATATCTTGCATGTTATCGGATTCTCGCGAAGGGCTAATGAGATAAAGCAGAAAGATTTGCTTCATATGGTTTATGCCCAGCCTAGCCAGGGGACTAATTATCAGGACGCCTTCCGTCTGGCTCGAAAATTACTGGCCGGTCAGAGCTGCAGTAATAAAGAAATAATTCTAATCACCGATGGTGAACCTACGGCTCATTGTGAAGGCGAAGAAGTCTATTTTCAGGTTCCACCCAGCCTTAGAACCTTACAAATGACAATGAGAGAAGTAAGAGCCTGTACCTCCCAGAGCATAGTGATAAATACTTTTATGTTTGACGATTCTCCATTTTTCACTGCTTTCATAAATCAGATGACTCGTCTAAACAAGGGTCGTGTCTTCTTTACTAGCCCTGATAACCTTGGCAAATACCTGCTTGTGGATTACCTGACCAAGAAACACAAGAAAATAGGTTAATCTGCTCAAGAATATTATATTTTTTATCGATTGTTAAGTTACATACCTAAAATTGAGAATTCCAGGGAAACAAGACTATTTCAACAGGTAAATACATCAAGAAGGTCTGTCACGGTAAAATTCCACAATAGCCTCCCTCACCTTACCATAGGAATGCACATTCTTTGTCAAAAGGTTGGCCAGAAACCGTTCCCTTAACCTGATTTCTTGGGTAATCTGGCTATATTTAATTTTATATCTCTTAGCAAGGGCAGCAGATAGTTCTCCCTCACCAGCATAATAGAGTTCCTTGTCGGTTGGGTTTCGAGAGGCTATAACCTCTATTGAGATACCACGCTTTCCCGGACCGATAAGCCCAACTGTCTCCACTAGCCTTTTCGGTTCGGTGGCACCTCTCCGGTCCCAAATCATGCGTAAGGTAATAACTGCGTCCAGATTAGCGATAAGCGACAACGGCAGACCTAAATGATAGTGGAGGATGCCTACAGCTTCTTCCACGGTACGAGCGTGCATGGTACTGCCCAGTGCATACCCATGAGAGAGTAATTCAAATGCTCTTCTGGCTTCCTCACCCCATAGATAAAAACCATACCAGTTTATCTCGGAAGCAACCATATAAGTCCTGGAAGGAACAGCGTGTGCTAAAAACCTGAAATCTTCAGCCTCACCATCAAGATGGATTTGTTTTATTTCAGGGCGTAAAAAATCCAAGAGTGCATTTAATAATGTACTCTTCCCAGCCCAATTAGGTCCTGCGACAACAAGAACCGATGCCCTATGTTCCATAATCAGCCAGAGAATGCTGGCCAGCCGAAGGTTTAGTGTACCAAAATTAACCAGGTCCAGGATAGATAAGCGTCCAGCAGGTTCAAAGAGTCGCCCTCTCCACCAATAATAATCATTCATAAGCCACCCAAATATAATTATACAAAACGGCTACATAACAATCCATTTATCGTTGTTACCCAAACGAGTAACCAACCAGTGGAAGACTTTTCGTGGCTGTAGCTTTCCTTTCATGTTATGATTTACCTAAATATGCTTCGATACAAGAATGGAAAAGGAGATAACAATGGCAGACCTAAAGATTGAGAAACTAGCTCAGACACTGGTTGAGTATTCGGTAGAAGTACGTAAAGGTGACCGCGTGTGGATAAACGGTAGTGTTCTGGCTGAACCTCTGCTTAAGGAAATCTATAAAAGAGTATTGCAGGCAGGAGGGCAACCATTAATGATGGTCTCCCTGCCTGATACCGAGGAGGTTTTTTATCGTTATGCTTCGGATGAACAGCTGAAATATGTACCCAAGCCTCTTGAATTGATCATGGAGACATACGATGCATATATTTCGGTTAGCGCCGATAGTAACACTAAAGCTCTCAGTAACGTAGATCCACGCAAAATGGTATTACATCAACGGGCACGTACGGAACTAATGCGCACTTTTATGCGTCGTTCTGCTGCTAAGGAGTTACGATGGACAGTGGTTGCTTTTCCCACCAACGCCTTTGCTCAAGATGCCGAGATGAGCCTTGGCGAATACGAGGACTTTGTCTATAGTGCTTGCTTACCTGATATGGATGACCCAGTGAAATACTGGCGACAGTTTTCGTCCCGCCAGGAAAATATAGTCAACTGGCTAAAAGGAAAAGCTAACATACATATTAAAGGTCCGGAAACTGATTTATGTCTCAGTATCGCCGGGCGCAGCTTTGTAAACTGCGACGGCCACTACAATATGCCTGATGGAGAGATATTTACCGGGCCGGTTGAGGACAGTATTGAAGGCAACGTTTATTTTTCTTATCCGGCAATATACAACGGGAAAGAAGTAACTGGTGTTCGGCTATGGTTTGAGCACGGTAAGGTAGTAAAGGCAAGTGCTGACAAGAACGAAGACTTTCTAATTCAGACTCTGGATACCGACGCAGGATCACGCTTTGTAGGTGAGTTTGCTATTGGTACTAATCAAGGAATCTCTCGCTTTACCCGTGAAACTCTATTCGATGAGAAAATAGATGGCAGTTTTCATATTGCACTGGGCGCTGGTTATCCCGAGACAGGCAGTAAGAATGAATCAGCTATCCACTGGGATATGATATGCGACCTTCGTCAGGGTGGTGAGGTATTAATAGATAACGAACCATTTTACATGAATGGTGTATTTGTGATTGATATTTAGAAAGGCATTAACACAATAAGAATTTTATGACAGTATATGTAAAGGTAGTAAATTTGATAATAGGGGAGTAATATGAAGTTGACATAATACAATTTCAATTTTTGGTATACTCTACCTTTCAAAATGAGTCTTTTTCTCGATCCAGGATACTATACGAGCTGAAAATAAGGTCATTATCAGATACAACAATGCGACGATTGTCCAAACTTCGATTGGATTGAAATGCGTGGCCATAAATTCACGTCCTCGCCGCGTCAAATCAGCCACGGCTACCACACTTACCAGGGATGAGTCTTTAAGCAGAGAAATGAACTCATTGCCTATCGGTGGCAGAATTACACGTATTGCTTGTGGTAAAATCACATGACGCATTGACTGATAATGTGTCATACCTAAGCTTCGTGCCGCTTCTACTTGGCCCTTGGGGACACTCTGAATGCCAGCTCGGTAGATCTCGCTCATATATGCCCCGTAACAGATGGTGAGTAGGAACACTCTCCAATTGTCTATGGATACTTAAGTTCGAGTTATATATTTAACCACAAAGTTGAATTGACAAAATCACGTAAATAGCATAGACTTAGCCTACATTTCGGCGACACTAATATTACAATAATTATATTTGACAAGACAGAAGCCATTTCCTACAAGCTAATCGAGCATAGTTACATTATCAATAATAAAAAATAAGGGCTATTATGCATGTCAAACGAACCAAAGCCACAGCTAAATCTAGATATCGAGAATCCTCTTGAACCAAGCCTACCTATATGTGATCCTCACCATCATTTCTTCGAACGTCCAAACATGCGCTATATGTTTGACGAACTATTTGCAGATATAAACAGCGGTCACAATATTACCAGCACTGTATTCATCGAGTGCCATGCAGGATACCGCCAAGAAGGTCCTGAAGAGATGAGACCGGTGGGGGAAACCGAGTTCGTACGGAAGCTTTCCACAAAGAGCGAGCATGGGACAACGGCCATAGCTGCGGGGATTGTCAGTAATGCTAACCTTATGCTTGGTAAGGCTGTCGAACCAGTGCTGGTAGCTCATATCGTAGCTGGAAAGGGCAACTTTTGCGGTATCAGAGGTAATGCTGCACGAGACCCGCATCCAGAGTTATCGTCTCCAATGAGTCCACCAAAAGGTATACTATTGGACGCGAAATTCCGCGAGGGATTTTTCTATCTACAGAAGTACAATCTGAGTTTTGATGTATGGATGTACTTCCATCAAATGAGAGAACTCGCCGACCTGGCAAAATCTTTCCCGAACACCTATATGATCCTGAACCACATTGGTGGACCGATTTTAACCGGACCATATGTAGGAAAAGACGAAGAAGTCTGGGCAGAATGGCGTGTTGGAATCAAAGCGCTGGCTGAATACTCTAATATTATGGTCAAATTGGGTGGAATCGGTATGCCGATTTATGGCTTTGGATGGGACAAACGATCTGTCAAACCGGATTCCATAGAACTGGCTCAGGTAATATCACCCTACTTGCTTTATTGCATTGAACACTTCGGAGTAGATCGCTGTATGTTTGAAAGTAACTTTCCGGTAGATAAGGTTTCATATTCTTATAGTGTTATCTGGAACGCCTTCAAGCGCTTAGTAAAGGATTTTTCATCGGATGAAAAGGCAGCTCTTTTTCATGATACGGCAGCGCGAGTTTATAGATTGAAGAGCTGACCACCGGACTAGTAGGAAGATAGGAAGCCCGATTTGTAAATCATTTATCGGTTTTTCCCCCCGAGGGAGGTTACGCGCCTGATACAGCGAACCAACATATAAAATAGCTAAAAATAAATAAATATGTGTTAGTGTATTATATGGAGGTTTTTATAAATGGAATATCGCAAAATTGGAAAATCTGATCTCAAGGTTTCGGAAGTTAGTCTAGGAGCTTTAACCTTTGGAGGTAATATTGATGAGAAGGCTACAGCTAAAATCATTGATTACGCTATTGAATTGGGTATCAACTACATTGATACCGCAGATGCATATGGTGGCGTCGGTAGTCAGTCAGAGAAGAATATAGGCAAAGCTATTAAAGGCAAACGTTCTCAGCTTTTCATCGCTACCAAGTTTGGCGTAAATATTACTCAGGAAGGCCGGTTCGGCTTTAGCAAAGATGGACTTGGTTCACGTGCATACATAATGAAAGCAGTTGATGATAGTTTAGCACGTCTTGATACCGATTATATCGACCTCTATCAGTATCACATGCCTGACTCAGCAACTCCCATCGAAGAGACGCTACGGGCTCTGGACGAGCTGGTCCGTGCCGGGAAAGTACGCTATATTGGTTGTTCTAACATGGCTGCGTGGGAACTATGCGAATCTCTGTGGGTCTCCAGGATAGCTGGTTTAAATTCCTTTGTCTCTGTACAACAAAATTTCAGTCTACTTAACCGGAATACTGAGGAGGAGCTGGCTCAATGTTGTAAGGCATACAACGTCAGCATTATTCCCTATTTTCCTCTGGCCAGCGGTTTCCTGACTGGAAAATACCGTCGTGGTGTTGCACCACCTCCTGATAGCCGGTTCGGTAGAATGCCAGCAGGTACCGGTATGTTGAATGATGTTAACTTTGACAAACTTGAAAAGCTGGAAGCATTTGCCAAACAGTATGGACACACTATAATAGAGCTTTCTATTGGCTGGCTACTCTCTCATCCCTGGATTCCCACGGTAATTGCTGGAGTGACGAAGCCTGAACAGGTAAAAGCCAATGTTGATGCAGCCGGATGGAAGCTAACAACCGAGGAGATGGCTGAACTGGATAAAGTCATGAACTATGAACCTTATTCTATCCATCCGTCAAGAACCCCCCGTAAATATACCTTACCTACTGGATATTTATATAAGTCTTAACCTAGTCAAAGTTTTTATATTATTTATGGTTTCCTTACAATACTTGTGCTATGCTAGCCAGGAAATAATGCTGATTTAGTACTGAAGAATATTAAATGACATAAAGTAAGCTATATTATTGTATTATTTTAATACTAAGCTTGCGTTTGATCGATATTACTATTGATTATTCTAAGTATTTCTAATTCTGGAATTCTCAAGAATGCATTGACCACAACAGGGTCAAATTGTGTACCGGAACAACGCTTTATCTCAAGTAGCGCTGCCTCTAAAGAGAGGCGTTTTCGGTAAGGCCTATCAGAGGTCATAGCATCGAAAGAATCGGCTAAGGTTACTATTCTTGCACCGATTGGGATTTCTTCACCTACCACAACCTGAGTTTTGGGATCTGCATTATAACGAGTGTGGTGATACCTGATGATATTTATAATATTTTCATTAGCAACTGCTTTAACTATACGGGGACCCAGCTGTATATGTGCCATTATTTGTTCATACTCTTCATTAGTTAACCTTTCAGGCTTGTTCTGAATAGCTGGGTCTATAGCAATCTTACCTACATCATGAAGTAAAGCTCCCCAGCGTAGATCATCCGCTTCATCAGTTGTAAATCCCATATGTTGAGATATTGCATATGCCAATTGATTCACTCTACGAGAGTGCCCTGCAGTATATGCATCTTTCGCTTCGAGTGCAGTTACCAGCGAATCAATGGCACTCAAGTATAACTTCCGAATCTGCTTCGCCTGTTCTGCAACCTTCCCCTCAAGACCAGCCTGATATGCCTTCAACATGAGTTCAATCTGCCTTTTTCGGAGTACTTTTTCAATACGGCTTATAATGACTTCAAGGTCAAAGGGTTTGGTGATATAATCTTGAACCCCACTCTTCATACACTCGATTATCACACTGGGTTCAACAATATGCGACGCTATGATTACTGCCGTATTTGGGTAATTTTCTATGATTCGTGGTAGTAGATCGAATCCTGAATTACCCTGTATCATGATATCGAGAATAGTCAGATCTATAGGATTTGCAGTAAGCCGCTCTACAGCCTTCGGAGTGGACTCGGCTTCAAAACAACTGTAACCCTCGTGAACCAGTTTCGCATACAATGGTTCCCTGACTGGTTCCTCATCATCGACAATTAGAATAGTCCCATTTTTTGTTGCTGTAGTCACTTCAGTTTTCCTGTTTCACAGCTAGATCTCTATATTCTTCTCTTTAACATTGTACGAGTTGGAATAGTAACTAGTAATCTAAGCTTGATATTCCGGTACTTATAAAACTGGACTCTATTTCTTAATACTTAAACGGGAGATTCTTTTTACTTTAGCTTCCAAATTATGTATATCACTGATAGTAAAAAGCCTCCAACCGTTCCTATCACGATATTCCACGTCAGCGAATTTCCCCTCCCGTATCCAGCGATAGAACGTATTCACATTAGTACCAGCCAATTTGCAAGCTTCTTTAGTCTGATACATTGTCTGACCATTTAAGTGAAATGACATTGATTAACACCCTTCACATTCCTTAATGTTTATAACAATCAACTAACACTATTCATCAGAACTATAGAATTTATTCATACCCAAATAGGCGTCAAAAAATATCCTACAGCCCTGCGTATTAGACTACTGATTGTATATCCACAGGTTCCGGTTCGTTCTGCTTGGGTTTATCTTCGGGATGCATCGTATTGACCAGTGACATTTTGCGGTCAGCTTCAGTCACCACTTTGAGGCAATCTTGAAGCTGTTTACGTACTATACTATATGCCATTTCTGCTGAATCAAGCATCTGTTGTGCTCTTCTCCAGCTATTAGAAACAACAGCCGCAGCCTCGCTGGACGCTTTTGCTCTCGCCTCAGCCAATATCTTAGCCGACTCTGCCTCTACAGTCTTTCGTGCTAACTCATTTGCTTCACTGACCAGCTTTTCCGCGCTTTGCTTGGCTTCCTCAATAATTGCGTCGGCTTCTTTTCGTCCCTTAGCCACCTCTTCTTTTCTTTCCATATTAGCTTGTCGTTTTGACTCTTCAATAATCTGCTCGGCCTGAGTCTGAACCTCTGCTTTCCCATCATCGATAATCTTCAGCTTCTCAGCCTGCGCTCGAACGATAACGTCGTTTGCTTCAGATTCCGCCTTGCTTTTTATCGCAGCTGCTTCATTCTCCGCCTCTTCCTTTATCTTCTTACGTTCCTCCTCTAGAAACGCCTTCAACCGCCTCGTGTATTCCTTTCTGGCTTTGGCTATGATTGGGCTTTGTATTCGTTCTGTCTCTTGTCTTATTTTTTCGCCTTCTATATCAATAAATTGCTCCACCCGCTCAGTAACCTGTGTTCCCTCTTCAACCTCCTCAACAATTCCGGGCTGCTCTTCTTCCATCCTGATATCCTCCTTATTAATATGGTAGTATTTGAATCCATCTAAGACTATAAAATTATATTTAATATATTAATCGACTAAATTTAACTATATTCATTATGATATAAATAGGGGAAATGTAAATCACCCATTAGTAATAGTCTTGCATAGTACAGAGGTATACGAATGTTTATAAAAATTACACTATTTCATTTACGTACTTATATAGTACAAAAGTATTATCGCAATGCTTACCAAAAGGTGATTCTAAAACGCTAATATGTGCATCATTATGTATGTATAGAAATGCCTAAATTCTTGTAGATGACTAAGAATGTAGTTTTTTTTATTGAACTATCCTTTCAGGAACAGGTTAACGCCTCAATCTGGAAGAGGGGAAATATATGGTGAAGAAAAAATGGATGTTCTTATCAAACCACGGGCTAATATATATTTATCTTGCCAAGCACCCCAAAGTCACAACACAGTCATTAGCTTATAAAGTCGGCCTCAGTATAAGAGCAGTTCAAGTTATACTAGATGATTTAGAAGAAGACGGATATTTATCCAGAGAAAAAGTAGGTAGATCTAATCGTTATGATGTTAACCTTGACAAGCATTTGCGTCACCGTTTGGAACGAAAGATAAGCACTGGGAATTTACTTCAGGTTTTTAGAGTAGATAAGAGGAATAACGAAAGCGATAAGAGTACAAATGTGAACAGACAACAAAGCCTGAAATGTTAACCGATACTACGGAGAGTTCAGTAAGTATAAACCTGAAAGCAGTTATTATCTTACTTACCAGAACGATTTATTATTTAAAAGTCAAATACTTCACTAGACTCAATCTGATAAAAAAGATGGAATCAACTTATTTAGATTATTGAAATAGATGACAGGGAGACATTTATGCAACTTAATGAACTGTTTAAACTGACTATTGATAAAAGAGCCTCAGATTTGCATATGAGGGTTCCAAGTCCACCGGTGCTCCGGATCGATGGCAGGCTTGAACCACAGGATTATCTGCCTCCACTCACTGTAGAAGATGTTCAGAAGGTGTTCGAAGAGATCACCACAGAAGAACAAAAGAGAATTTTCGCTGAGAAAATGGAGCTTAACTTCGCCTATAGCATTCGTGGCCTGGCGAGGTACCGGGTAAATGTACTGAAACAAAGGGGAAGTCTTAGTATTGCCTTTCGGCTGGTACCATTCAAAGTGTTTTCTATTGACGAATTGGAGCTTCCACAGATTTTGAAACGACTGGTTCTCAAACCAAGAGGGCTCATCCTGGTAACCGGTCCGACCGGCAGCGGTAAGTCTACAACCCTGGCGGCTATGATTAACCATCTAAATGAACATGAAAGGCGAAATGTAATTACCATCGAGGACCCGATCGAGTATTTACATCCTAACAAGAAGTGCATTATTGCCCAACGGGATATGGGGGATGATACGAAGTCGTTCTCTATAGCCCTGATCAATACCCTGCGTCATGACCCGGATGTGATTGTTATTGGTGAGATGCGTGATCTGGATACCATATCTACAGCTATTACTGCGGCTGAGACAGGGCACCTGGTGTTAGGCACACTGCACACTGTCGATGCTGTCCAGACCGTTGAACGTATTATTGACATCTTCCCACCGAATCAGCAGCAGCAAATCAGGATACAGCTGGCCCAGGTACTTGAGGCAGTAATATCTCAGACTCTTTTGCCCCGAATAGGGAAAGGGCGAATAGCCGCCATCGAAATACTGATTGCTAACCAGGCTGTCAGAAACCTGATACGGGAGGGCAAAACATTCCAATTAATGAATGTAATGCAGCTTGGTAACGCTGATGGTATGCGGACCAGGGACCAGGCACTCGTGGACCTGATAAGAAGAGATATAGTTCCTCGGGAAGAGGCTTTATTAGCAAGCAGTAATCC
>CAYOHA010000023.1:0-2698 GCA_964403625.1 uncultured Dehalococcoidales bacterium
GTAACGGTGATTCGACTACTATTAACGAGATGGTGGCTTCTACACAACATCAGCACCATTCCATATCTACTCTGATAAACAGAATGACGAAAAAGGGACTGGTCAGCAAAATTAAGATACCAAATAAAGGGCGTAGATTCAGCATTGTGATTACGGAAAAAGGACAGGACTTATTAAAAATTATGACTAGAGACTTTCTAAGAAATATATTTTCTTGTTTATCTTCTTCCGATAAACAAGAAATGATAGCTTACCTGTGCCGATTGATAGTTAGTTCTTACAAAGCAGCTGGTAAAAAATACAAACCTGTTCCAGTACGCGGACTAGATTTGATAATTACTTAAGTGGATTGTATTCTTTCTCCAATAATTAACCACACTTTAAGTTAGCTTTACCGTCAATATACTTGTCCCATCACGGTATCAATTTTCCCTCTCTTGATATCATTTAATAATAGTGCAGGTCTTTATCTAACACTTAACCGGACCACACATTTGTCTACCACGATTCCACAGTGTTTTGTTGCTTTCGGTAATAATTCTAACTATCAATACCACTGCTGGATTTATTTTTCCGGCAAACCGAAGAAATAATAATTAAAAGATTCTTGACAAGCACTGATGAAATGTATATATTACCGATAAAATAATTATCACATATGATATTACTTTATCTGGTAAGGATGTGATCGTGTAATAGAGACGAGAGCCAAAAACAGCATAAATTAGGAGAGCTGGTCCTGCTAGGGAACCATAGAAATGAGACTCAACAGAATATCTCAGCTTAAATACTAACTATACCTTTCATATGACCGAAGCCCCTAGGGTATCAGGATAATGCCAGGACTAGCAGAGGAGGTGCACCCTTAAAAGAATAAAATTAAAATGGCAAAAAACTATGGTCGAACAATTATAGGATGCATAGAAAAATTTAAAACAAGTTAATTTTTTCGAATTAAAAGAGGAGGGGAAATGAAAAAGAAAATAATCTGGATGCTGGTAAGCATCTTGATGGTGCTGTCTCTGGTGATAGCATCTTGTGGCACGGCAGTGGTAGAGGAAGAAGAGGAGGAAGAAGAGGAAGGAAAAGTAGTAATTACTGAGGAAGAAGTAGAGGAAGAGGAGGAAGAAGAGGAGGAGGAGTTATTGTCTCCAGAAGTGCCAAAATATGGTGGCACACTCACTACTATATCTATGGATCCAAACAGTTTTGATAGCGGTACAGGAGGTAATGCAGGTGCTTTTATTGGAATCGTCTATGACCAATATATGGTCACAGACTGGCGTAGAGGACCAGCCGGAAGTGGGGTAACTAATTTACTAGCAGGTGCTGGTGCGATAGAGGACTATTTTCAACCTGCACTTGCGGAAAGCTGGGAGATGCCTGAACTCGGTGTCTGGATATTGCAGATCCGCCAGAATGTACACTGGCAACCTGTAAATAGTGAAGCTGGTCGACTGATGAATGGTCGGCAAATGACCGCTGATGACATCGTCTCCAGCTTGAATCGCCTTATCCAAGCACCTCGTTCCTGGCTACGTATGGCCCGGCCAGAATTGTTGGCAGGTATGACTGTCGAAAAAACTGGTCCCTGGGAGGTAACAATAAAAACTCCGGTAGACCCCTGGACGAACCATAACTGGATAATCCAGGGCGGTGGCTTCAACTGCGTTTACCCTCCCGAAGTAGTCGCAAAATATGGCGATATGGAAACGGATTGGAGAAAAGCAGTGGGTACTGGTCCTTTCATGATTACTGACTATGTCCCCAGCAGTCTAATTACCTTTAACAAGAACCCTCTTTACTGGGAGACTGATCCTTTACCTCCAGGAGAAGGTAATCAATTGCCTTATGTAGATGTTTATAAACAAATCATAATGCCTGATATTTCAACACAGCTTGCAGCATTACGTACTGGCAAGGTTGACTTTTTAACCGGACTCGAAGCATCGAGTGCGAAACCTCTCATTCAGGCAAATCCTGAACTTGAATATATAACATATATGTCAAACACGCCATGGGTTATCGCTATGAATCGACTTGATCCGAATAAGCCTTTCCAGGATGTCAGGGTCCGGCAGGCAATGATGTTAGCCACCGATTTCGAGTCAATTGTTGTAGATTACTTCGAGGGTGAAGCTGAGATAGATGTCTGGCCAGTAAATAAACAAACAACCTCCCTGTACAAGCCTATAAACGAGTTACCGGAATCAGTACAGGAGCTTTACAGCTATAATCCGGATAAGGCACGTGAGCTCTTAAAGGAAGCCGGTTATCCTAATGGCTTCAAAGCTAAGGTAGTTACTCCAAACATTCCTCAACGTACTGACGAACTCTCCATTATCGTGGATCAATGGGCTAAGGTCGGTATCGAACTTGAGCTGGATGTGAGAGATACGGGCGTCTATAACGGCATTAATGCTGCCCGGTCTCACGAGGACCTGGTCTACCGATTCCTGTGGGGAACGTTTGTCCAGCAACTATACCTTTCTGGTCTACGTGGTATAAGCGGATATAACCCGAGTTTTGTCAGCGACCCTTCAAAAGGAACAGTTGACCCGGTAATCGAAGAGATTTTTCACGCAGTAAACGACAACATTTTCGTGGATAACAACAAGGCTTATGAGGAATACAAGAGACTAAAAGCCTATGTCCTGGAGCAAGCTTATTACATAGTGCGGCCAACACCATGGACCTA
>CAYOHA010000023.1:2798-3909 GCA_964403625.1 uncultured Dehalococcoidales bacterium
ATCCTTTTCTGTATGTTTTTCCAGGTGTTAGTAATAAGAAAACTCTCCTCTATGTTTTCTATCATGGAGATAAATTTATTCATGGGTACTGAAAATGTGACTGTATTCTGGGGAACAAAAGGACGTGCTGAAGGATCAAGCATTCCGATAACTGCCCGGGGATGTTTAGAGTCTATTTCCAGATATGGGTACTGCACAATAGTTGAACATCCGGAGCCGAAAGGAGCATACACGACATTTCTGTCAGTTTCGTCAAAACGGAATAGAGTAAATAACCCTGAAAGGACGTCAGGTTCAGCAAAGAAGATTACGACTTCAGGACCATCTTGAATATCAAGGCTATCCCATCTCTTGAATACGATGAAACGATCCGGTGCTTTGAATTCAGGCATTTGTTTCATCATTTCTTTGACCAGTTCAGGGGATTTACAGTAACGTTCTCCCTCCAGCTTTCCGGGTATTCCATAGGAAAGAAAATATTCAAAGTCCGGCATAATCCTATCAGAAAAGCCCAGGTATTTTTTCCCGCCCGGACAACCTATTGAATCAACATCAAAATAAAGCGGACTCCCCAGCCGAACTTCCTTCAATGCCGCGATTACACATCTTAGTGTTGATCCTGGAATAGCCGGTTTAGCACGTCTTTCTTCATTGGTATAGTAAAAAGTAAGTGGCAGTTCCGCATTGTTGAAGTATTCCTTCCAGAGAAAAAGGAATTTGTCTTTGAAATTTATATCCATAAGTCACCTCCAGTTCATTATTAGAAATATAAGAGCCTAGGTAGATTATATTAAATCAGGCAGTCTACTTTAAATTACTCCAGCTAGTGTTGATAAAATCTTAGCTTCAAAGTATAGGCAGCTATATTCTAAACAGTGTAGAGATACATAAATACTCTTTTTATACTGAAATCGGTAAGAGTAAAAACCGTATATCTATAAAATACCACCACCAAGAATCAGCCTTATTGTACCAATAAAGGCGGCAATTAAGCATAACACCAGCCCAATAACACCCAGCGCTCTATTTCCCTTGGCGGTAGCTACTACTATTATGCTCAATATCAGGCCAATCAATGCGACAGGAATGACGCCCCAATTCATCCAACCCA
>CAYOHA010000023.1:4009-17597 GCA_964403625.1 uncultured Dehalococcoidales bacterium
GAGCTTCACTAGAAATATACAGACTGAATGAGCCTGTTAGACTTATTACCTGCTGGACTGATTCCGGCGATTTGCTACCCCTTAGCTACCTGAAGCCGGCACCAGGCGTATAATGAATCATATACCTCAAACTGGTAATCCAGGTTTTCCTCATCATCGGGGTGCCGTATACCGAAACCAACGGCGAGGGCTTCCAGCCCGCGACCTAGCGGGTCTTTATCAATGTCTGGTGTAACATCGGCAGAATGGACTATTTTTGCCAATCGTGCCAGCGCCGGGTCTTTCAACTCGTATTTAAAGATGATTGACTCAAAGGAACAGCGCCCTTCGTGGTGACCCAGCTCTACATCCGGAGCATCGAACGGGATAGCACCGGTATCGACGGCGACCTTCTCAACCTGGCTTGCGGGAACGAACAAGAACTCAGCTTCATTATCTACAAACCTCTTGATAAGCCAGGGACAGGCAACGCGGTCGACATGAACGTGTGAACGAGTAACCCATTTCATAGTATTTTCCTCCTTTTCTATTTATTAAATCCTACACTTAAAATGGTAAGAGCCTTTACCACTTACCAAGTTCATCCAGTACCTTTACCACTCTCCATGTCTCGGCACTAACGGCAGTACCACCCATAACAACAGCTACCGCGACGGCTTCTAGGATTTCTTCTTTGGTGGCCCCAGCAGCCAGGGCATCTTTAGTCTGTCCTTGAATGCAGCGAGTACACCCTGCCTGGAGTCCTGTAGCCAGAGCTATAAGCCGTTTCATCTTACTGCTTAGTGCTCCGTCCTTGTAGACCTGTTTGCGGAAAGCAGAATAGGCAGCCATCGCCGGAAGTCCCTGGTCAAACCTATCCCGGTACTTCCCTGTCTCAGTGTAATATTCTAGTTGGTTATCCATTAATATCTCCTTAGAGTATAATAATAGCTACGAGCTTATTGTAGCAGTTGTTACAATATTAATATTATGCTAAAATATTTGTCAAGCTAAAATTTATGGAATGGTTATTATTCACCTACTGGCTACCACCGGAACCTTCGCGAAAGAGGGTTTTTGTCTGGCGTCAACTAAAGAGAATAGGCGCTCTTTCCCTAGAGGGAGGAGGTTGGGTTTTGCCTAAAAAAGACCTGTTATTTGCTAGAATAGCGGAGCTTATGCATACGGTAGAAGAAATGGGAGGCACAGCAAATCTATTCACGGTAACTCACTTCAGTGACACACAGGAAAATCGTACTATAGCTAGGTTTCAACAGGAAAGGGAGCAGGAGTACGCCGAGATTACTAAGGAATGCCATAAGACTCTACATCATATTGAGAGAGAGGTGCAGGAGGAACAGTTTAACTTAGGTGAGGTGGAAGAAATAGAAGGCGATTTAGACAAGATAAATCACTGGTTTTCTCATGTAAAGGAGCGTGACTTCTGGGAGGCTGACGCCCGGAAAGAGGTCGAAAAACTGATAAATGGAGTCGAAGCGAGTCTGACTGCATTCACTCAGAAAACCTATGAGAGACTCCAAAGTAACGAACCATAAATGAAGATTAAAATTTCGCCTTTCATACTTCTGTGCATTATGGGTGGATTAGCCATTTTCAGCTCAACAATGGCTAAAAACCCGGCACTACCATTGTTTATTCGCTCTATGGGGGTGCCTGTATCCACAGTTGGCTTCATTGCCGCGGCCTCAACAGTGGTAGGTATCATTGTCAGTCTTCCTGCCGGTATTCTTTCCGATATTATTGGACGACGCCGCGTGATATTAATGGCTGTCGTCGTGTTTGCTACAGCACCATTCCTTTATCTGCTGATTACCTTACCTTGGCAATTAGTCTTAGTGCGTATCTACCATGGGTTAGCCACAGCGATTTTAGGTCCGGTGGCAATGGCAGCGGTAGCCGATACCTATGAAAAAGGACGGGGTGAGCGTATGGGTTGGTATTCCTCTGCCACAATGGTAGGCCGTTTTTTAGCTCCCTTCGTGGGTGGAATCCTGATTTTTGGCGAAGACTTCCGCTGGGTCTATCTGGCAGACGGTTTTGCTGGAGTACTGGCTCTCATCGTCGCTATCAGATTACCTCTCGCTACTACAACATCAGGCTCGGTATGGGGGGTCTTAAAACGCGAGCGCGGCAAATACAGTCAGGAAATTGCCTTTGTCTTTCGCAATCCCGGAATTTTAACTACTAGTGGAATCGAGGCTGTGCAGTATTTTGCCTTTGGTTGCCTAGAGACGTTCCTGCCAATCTATCTGAATGAGAAACTAGGATACGCGGCATGGCAGATTGGGCTGCTATTCACCGCCCAGATACTTGCGGCTACACTCACCAAACCTATAATGGGCCGGTTATCTGACCGTTACGGACGCATACCCATGATTGTATCTGGGCTGGCTCTGGGAGGTATCACTACTGGCGTTATGCTACTCTCATCTAATTATATGGTTATTCTGGTGCTTATAGCTATCTTTGGTCTAGGATTGGCAACGGTGACTGCTTCTACTTCAGCGCTGGTCGCAGATTTAGCCCGATCACAAAGCCGTGGTAGTGCCTTGGGCATTCTCTCCAGCATCATGGATATCGGTCATTCCAGCGGTCCCATGGTCACCGGAATGTTGATTAGTGCTTACTCATATCAAATGTCATTCGGAATAGTGGGTATCGGTCTCGTTGTAGTGAGCCTAATCTTTGGATTTACGATGCGCTTCGTAGCTCGTCAGAGCGGTATCAAGAAAACGGAAACAGGTACCTAGGATTGGATAATTGCTTAAATAAGCGAACATAAAATGAAAATTATACTGAGATTACTTGTCTTCGTCCGGAAACGCTGGGCAACAATGCTTCTCGGCTTTATATGCATCTCAATCAGTACCATAGGTGGTCTGGTTATACCCAGGCTATTGGGGAACGGTATCGATACAGTACTCAGTTCCGGTAACAAAAGTACCATCGTATTTCTAGCTGTTATCATACTCGGAACCACTGTCCTGAGAAGCGCCGGTCGATTTGGTGATACATATATTACCCAGCTCGTTTCACAGCAAGCTTCCTATGATATTAGAAATGCCTTATACGACCATCTACACCGACTGGGTTTTTCCTACTACGATAAAGCTTAGACTGGCCAGATTATGTCCCGGTGTACTGCGGATATCGAAGCAGCTTGTATGTTCCTCAGCGCGGGTCTACTGAACCTTATCCAGATATTTATTATGGTTTTCGGTGTCGGATACCTTTTATTGTCATTGAATTGGCAACTGGCACTGCTTACCTTAGCTTTTATGCTGGTTATTTTCTGGCAAACCATATATGTCAGCAACCGACTTCAACCTATATGGCTAAAAGTACAGCAATTGATAGGCTCCCTTGGTGTGACATTACAGGAAAGTCTGTTTGGTATTAAAGTCGTGAAAGTATTCTCACTTCAGGAGAAAGAAAACCGGAAATTCTATACGGGTGCTAACTCCCTTTATGATGAACAGATTGTTGCTGCCCGTATACAAGCGATATATACACCTATCATGACATTACTTATTGGTGTCCCTTCGGTCCTGGTTTTATGGTTTGGAGGACGTCAGGTAATTTCGGGGAATTTAACTATCGGTGGTATCACGCAGTTTATTCTATATCTGGGAATGCTGGCTGGGTTCGTTTCACGTTTGGGGACGCTGGCAAATATGATCTCTCGCACTATCTCGGCAGGTCGGCGTATTTTCGAAATACTGGATACCGAACCGCTGGTAAAAAAAAACGGGATGCCATCCGGTTAGGTAAAACCATGGGAGCGGTATCTTTCAATAATGTCAGTTTCGGGTATGGCTCAACATCTCCCGTCCTCCATGATATCAGCTTTGATGTGAAACCGGGACAACTGGTGGCTTTACTGGGTGGTTCGGGAAGCGGAAAAACTACCATCATCAATTTGATATCCAGATTTTATGATGCTACTAGTGGCAGTATTACCATAGATGGAATTGACATCCGTGATGTAACCCTGGCTTCTCTGCGTAAGAATGTGGTAATAGCCCCGCAGGATGTTTTCCTTTTCTCAGCCACAATCAGAGATAATATTGCCTACGGTGCCCCGAATGCCAGCATAGAGCAGATAGAAGCTGCGGCAAAAGCTGCTCAGATTCATGACTTCATAAAGAGCCTGCCTCGCGGGTATGATACCTGGGTTGGAGAACGTGGTGTCAACCCTTCTGGAGGAGAGAAACAACGGGTAGTCATCGCACGGTCTTTACTGGTGGACCCCAGTATCCTTATTCTTGACGACTCAACTTCAAGTGTCGATGCTGAAACCGAACTTCTGATACTTAAAGCCCTTGAAAAACTTATCGAAGGCAGAACAACCTTTGTTATCACTCATCGCCTGACAATAATTCAAAATGCCGATCTTATACTCATGCTTAAAGATGGTCGGATAGCAGAACGAGGGACTCACAGTGAGTTGATGGCTTTGAATGGCCTTTACGGGGAGACATACCAGAGACAACTTGCAGCGGCTTTAAGTTCCGGCAGTATCTCGGAAGGAGAAAACGAAAATGTATAGCAGTGGCAGCCCTACCGGTGGACAGCAACTTCGAAGTTCCATTGATTCCGGAGAAATCGATGATGTTTTAGGTAAAGTCTACGACCACCGAATCATTAAGCGGATGACCGGATATTTAGTCGATGTAAAATGGCACCTTATTATTGGCGCTGTAGGCATAATAATGCGTACTGCGGCTAATCTGACTACTCCTCTTCTGGTAGCTTTAGCGACGAACCGGATTGTAGAAGGTAACATCAATGGCCTTACTATTGCCATTCTCATCTATCTCGGCATTTTGTTTTTAACCTTGGGCGCTCAGTACCTGGAAACCCTCTATCTATCCTATACAGCACAGGGAATCCTTTTAAAAATGCGCACCCAGATGTTCAGCCATCTGCATATGCTATCGTTGAGCTTCTTTGACCATAATAAAGTTGGTAAAATTATGTCCCGCGTACAGAATGATGTCGACCAGTTACAGAATCTGGTCTCTCAAGACATCATTATGGTTGCTGTCAACCTGGTAACGCTGATAGGTGTTATGGTTATTATGCTAGTCTTGAACTGGCGATTAGCCCTTCTCTCTCTATGCACGTTACCGGTGCTGGTAATAGTAATGATTATCTGGCAAAAGTACGCACGCCGTGCTTTTATCCTGGCCCGTAAGGCTATTGCTATGGTTAATGATAATCTTCAGGAGAGTATATCAGGCGTAAGGGTAACTCAGAATCTATCCCGGGAAGCAGAAAACGTTAGACAATTCGATGCAATTAATAAAGCAAACCTTGATGCAAATAAAAAAGCGGCTCTATTGCAGGGACTGATAATGCCCGTAACACAGATGCTGACCGATAGTTCCTATGTTCTCGTTCTTATCTTCGGTGGTTTTCAAGTCCTGGATGGGATTATGCCAGTTGGTTTTCTTCTTGCTTTCCTGCTTTATATCCAGCGTATTGCCCAGCCGATACAGCAACTGGCGACCATGTATACGGAAATCCAGCGAGCTATGGCCTCCGGGGCACGTATATTCGAACTAATTGATGTTCAACCTGAAATAGTTGATAACCCCCAGGCTATCGATTTGCCTCATGTAAAAGGAGAGATAAAATTCAATAAGGTCAGGTTTGCCTACGAACCTGGCGTCGACATACTCCACGATATAGATATCACGGTCAAAGCCGGGGAGACCGTAGCGATAGCCGGAAGGACCGGGGCTGGGAAAAGCAGTATTGCCAGTCTCATCGACCGTCTGTATGAGGTGGAGGGGGGAGAAATACTGTTGGATGGACACAATATTTCCCTGGTCACCCAGTCGTCATTGAGAAAGCAGATCGGATTTGTACCTCAAGATCCTTTCCTCTTCTCCGGCAGCATAGAGGAAAATATTCTTGATGGAAACCTGGAGGCTAGCCATGATGAAGTTGTAGAGGTTGCTAAGGCAGCAGGCGCTCATGATATTATCACCCGTATGGACAATGGATATGATACGCAGGTAGGAGAAAGAGGTGGGAACCTTAGCCCTGGCCAGCGCCAGCTTATCTGCCTTTCTCGAGCAATCCTTTCTGATCCAGCTATTCTAATACTGGATGAAGCCACCGCTAGTGTGGATACTAACACGGAACAGATTATACAGAAATCCCTTAGCAGCGTGGCAAAAGGGCGATCATTTATTATTATAGCTCACAGGTTATCTACAATAACTAATGCTGACCGCATTATCGTACTGGAACATGGAAGAATCATTGAAACCGGCTCGCATCGTGAACTTATGGACAAGCAAGGGCTATATTACCATATGTATGAGACCTTGAGCCGCAAATCAAACGAACCTTCATAAGATACCGCTAATCCTCATATACATCAAACTACAGAGATGATAAAATACTGCCAATAATATTGATAAGGAGTAAGAAATGAAGATTACCAAGATCGATTTGATCCCTATCAGCCTGCCTCGTCCAGCCCCGAGTAAAAGGCAAAACAATATCGTCCTGATAAAAATGTATACCGACGAGGGTATCGTCGGTATAGCTGATGGAGGGGAGTACCCCGGTGGCAGTGGTCAGGAACTGGTTATAGCTATTATCAAGTCCTGGGGACCACTGCTTATCGGCGCCAATCCCTTTGACAAGGAGAAAATCCTGGCCAGGCTGGAAAACTTCATTCACACTAACGTTGGCTTGTCATATCCGGGGTGCGTGAGTCTGATTGACTTCGCTCTATGGGACATAGTGGGAAAGGCACATAAACAGCCTATTTATCAGCTTCTGGGCGGCAAGCGTGCCGAAAAACTCCAGGTCGATTATGTGATATCTGATGTTGGAACGCCTTCAGCAAGGGACGTAGCCGCTACCGCCGTTAGAGCTGTCGAGAACGGCTGCACTACTTTCTGCCTGAAGGTAGGCGGGAGTTGGGGAAGCAGTTTCTCTAAAGATATTGAAAACATAAGGGAGACCAGAGCGGCGATTGGCGATAATGAAGATATCCATTTCTGTATAGATGCCAACGGTTCGCTGGACTATACTACGGCACTGGAGTATTGCCGCAGGTTAGAGAAATACAAATTGTATAAATTCGAGCAGCCCCTGGTATGGTGGGATATTGCCGGTATGGCCCGCCTGCGTAAAGCTCAATCCATACCTATCTGTGCTCATGAATCGAGTGTCAAAGTGCCTTTCCTCGTTGAGTGTATCAGACAGGATGCCTGTGATATGGTAGGCACCAAGGTTGTCTGGGCTGGTGGTATTTCAGAAGCTGTAAAGTGGGGCCACATTGCCAAGGCTGCTAATCTGGGCGTATATTGTGGCTCGATGAACGGTCCTTTCGAGGCGGCGGCACAGGCACAATGGTTGGCTTCAGACGAATGGTACGGCAGACTGGCTCACGCTAACCTTTTCCCGATGTTCTATCATGGCACATTCGATACTACAGGATCCCTGGATAGAGAGGATATCGTGGTAAAACCACTGGCATATAAAAATGGTTATTGCTATCCTCCTGATGGTCCAGGCATCGGGCTGGAACTCAATGAAAAGGCTATTCCCAGACTTATGTCAAAGGGAATTGCCCCTATTACTATCGGAGGAAACTAATAGCAGATCTTATTTAAAAAAATATTAGCTAAACATTGCCGTCCACTTTGAAGAGAGAGTGAATTTTAAGGCTATACTGACTGCTGCCAAATCAGCTCTTCTTGAGTCGTGGCGGCGAGTCTGAGTCACGATTTACTTTGATGACTTTCCAGGTGACAGTGAAAGCCGTGATCGCTGCCGGATTGAGTACACAGGAACAATTGGACAGTATAGAGTGTCTTCTCCTTGACCCGACTTTCTATTATCCTGCGGGAACACTATTTGCTGCCTGGGGGAGACGACCAGCTTGATAAGAGGTAGTCGCAAGTAGATTACTCATCAGAGACCATCATTTTTCTCTAGATATATCAAAAGCATTAACGGCTTTGCTACAAGGTCAGAATACTGTGCTAGAATAAGTCAATAACAGGCGGATAGATGAATGAATCGGAATAAAGCTGATTGGCAGAAACAGCTGTACAGGAGTATAACAGCACTTCAAGCAACAGAAAACGACGCGATAGTCTATTTCACCCGGCGCGACCTTCTCGAGGAAGCCGTCAAGCCCATTAGCATAATTTGGGAACAACCTGATCTAAAAATAATCTTACGTAAGGAGTGTGCTGACGGATCGTGGAAAGGGCCTGTGAAGAAATCGCCAGTATACCCAGAAGACCATACGCGCCTCGTGGCTACCTTCAAGGGATTCCGTACGCTAGTTGAAAGGTACCAATTCAATAG
Organism: uncultured Dehalococcoidales bacterium; assembly: GCA_964403625.1. Taxonomy (GTDB): domain Bacteria; phylum Chloroflexota; class Dehalococcoidia; order Dehalococcoidales; family UBA2162; genus CAYOHA01. The sequence goes on from CAYOHA010000023.1 coordinate 12,353, forward strand.
GGAGTCCGTTCCAATTACAAAAGCTGCCGAGTATTTGTTTACATTCCAGACTGACGAAGGTGATATCCGTGGCTTCATCGGCAATCAGTATGCCACCTATTATACCGGCTATGTCCTGTCGTTATTAATACAGGCTGGTTATGCCAACGATTTACGTATAGAAAAAGGAATAAAGTGGCTCCTGGCTATGCGGCAAGACGATGGTGGCTGGACGGTACCGATATTAACGCACCACTTCGATGGCAAGACAATGTACCGGCTGACGTCGTCGTATGCAGAGCCAGTAGAGCCAGACCGTACCAAGCCATTTTCCCACATCTGTACCGACATGGTACTGCGAGCGTTCGCCGCCTATCCCGTTTATCGCCGTTCGGAAGAAGCACAGACTGCTGGTAAGCTCTTGAAATCACGCTTTTTCCAGCCGGACGTTTACTCTTCATACAAGGCAGCCAGTTATTGGACAAGGTTTATATTCTGGTGGCCTAATATCCTCACGGCTATGGAGTCACTTTCACTGCTGGGATTTCCTGCGGATGACCCGGACATCAGCAAAGGTCTGGAATGGTTCTTCGAACATCGGAGGGAAGATGGCCTTTGGAATTGCTCCTATGATGGCAAAGATATCGGCGAAAGAAGTCACAATGCGGTTGAACGCGCCTGGGTAAGCCTGAGAATTTGTAGAATGTTGAAACAGTTCCTCGGCGTATAATTATACGCCAATCATCAGCTTAGACAAATTTTGGGTGAGGTGCAATAGATCTAAACTGTATGGACGGATCAGACAATATCGTGTTTGTCCACTTTGTTATCTTTGGAGAAAATCAGATCAGCTACAAATAAGTTAGGACTCAGGTGGTAAATCCCTACCCACCACGGCCAGGAACTGCTTGACAAACCGAACAACAACGTCACTACGGGCAAAAGCTGTAATATGGTTAAAGCCATGCATAGAAATAAAAGCTGCCCGCGGCATATGCTGTACACTCTCTTGAGCCCCATCGTGGAAAGGATCGAGGTCACCGCAATAGAGGAGACAGGGTACTGATATTCTCGTTAAATCTTTTTCAGTGAGTGGGGGTTCATCGTGGTAAGGTATTAACTCCGCAGTACCTGCCTCGGCATCTCTGGACAGGTATTCACTTTTTTCCTCAGGCGTTAAGGAATGCCCAAGCAGGTATTCCATTTGTTGGAAATAAGCTTCCGGGTCTGTCCGACGCAGCTTAATCAATTCTAGGGATATATTGCGTGCCTTGACCATCTCTTCTGGCCACGGACCTGGAGTCATCCCGCCAAGGATAAAACTGTGGAACCGGTCGGGATAGCTAATTGCCTGTTTAAAGCCTGCTGAAGCCCCCATAGAATAACCGAAGTAGTGAGCCTTGGCGATATCCAGGCTATTAAGCACTGCTACTACGTCATCTGCCGGGTTGGGCCCGTAGGCAGATATTTCACGAGGCTTGTCGCTTCGCCCGTGTCCCCGGAAATCAAATAAAATCAGTCGGAAATCATCCTTTAGAGCATCGGTGTAACCCGTGCTTCGCCACGCATTCAGGTCGCCTCCACCCCCCATTCCGTGTGCTAGCACCAGGGGTTGCCCCTGTCCCTCCACCTCGTAATAGATTCGGACTCCTTGATTATTTGCGTATGGCATGAGTTCGTATAGTCTATGACTACTTTCTTGAGTATGTCAAGTAAGGTTGGTTACAGAGTCTCCCGTGAAACGCGATTATTTTTTACAAGGGTATAGTTGCAGATGATACAATCTAATGTTTGATTTACTTAAGCTTATAAGCCGTCCTCAGTCCAGTTTCCTCAACCCTGGCAGGAAGAGAATCGCAAGCAAAGAAATACTGATCAGAACCATAGCAAGCCCACCGATTGCCCAGGGAGCACTAATCGTTTCAGCCAGTATTCCGGCGAAAAAGGTGCCCAGACTACTCAGTCCGAAGTTCAACATCATTATACTCGTCACCCTCCCCAGGTATTCAGGTTCGGTGTGAGTCTGCAGTAAGGCAGTACCGGCAGTGTTACCACCGATACGTCCTATCCCAACAAACGCCATCATTATCAGGGAAAGCGGCCATGAGACGGAAAAGGCAAAAACAACCAGCGCTGATCCCATAACGATATTGGATGCCAGTATCGTGATGCCTCGTTTTTTGGATGGTAGAGAAGCTAAAATAAAAGAGGCAACGATTGCTCCTAAACCGGACATACTCATTAACGTCCCCTGTCCGGCAACACCTACCTTCAATATGTCTTTAGCGAAGATAGGCATTAACATCTGAAAAGGCATAGCGAGTAGAATAGAAGCTACCAAGAAGATAAGAATAAATAGAATTGTTTTGTGACTGGCGATATATTTGAAACCTTCATTGATATCGGTCAAAACATTCTTACGATTTAACTGTGATGGCACAACTTTGGGTAAAAACGAAGTAAATATAATTGCTGTAGCATTGAGTGCCGCCATGATGTAGAAGATGATGGCATACCCGAATCCGGCAACAATATAACCGGCGATAGCAGGTCCGATTAACTGAAAGAAACTCATACCCATGGTGTTTAACGAGATGGCGTTCATTAATTGTTCCCGCCCGACAAGCTCCGGTATTATCGCCTGCCGTGATGGCATTGCCAAGGCCATTATCATACCCATAATGATGCCGCTAACCATCAGGACCCACCAGGACTCAGGGTGCTCTGAGGTAAGGTAACCGACATTGACCGCAATCGCATTACCCAGAGAAACAACCGTCATGCCAACCTGGCTTATCTGAATTAGTAGTTTCTTCGGCAGCCTATCGGCAACGGCTCCTCCGAACAGAGACAACACGAGCATGGGCACGGCGTTGGCCAGAGAAATAATGCCGAGCATAGCAGCAGAACCGGTTATTTCATATAGAAGATAGGTACGGGCAACCATTTCCATGCTGAAAGAACTCCACTGCCCGATCATCCCGAGGAAAAACCACCGGTAGGCCGGTGTCTTGAAAGAGTTGAAAGTCTGCAAGTTACGGGCACGCCAGGTGAAATTTCTTATCCAACTCATAATATTCTCAACCACAAATATTTGTATTTCGTTCTCTTTACCATAACACTAACGGAGGGTCACTCAGTTCCAAGATCGATTTAGCAAGGCTAACAGGCTTTTATTGCCGATTGAGATTGTATAACAACCGTTTATAATGTACTAATTATATACTATTTTGAATTCAATCTAGACTCTTCTTGTCTTCCACCGGCCGGTACGGAAGTAAATGAGCATTGCAATACCCCCCACAACGACGCTGGCAGCCATTGCCCAGCGTATGCCGAGGACTCCCAGGTTAGTGTACTTCGGCAGGAGATATGCCAGCAGTATGGTGACAAGCCAGGTATCTACCACGCTGATAATCATTGTCGCCACGGTGTCACCGACGCTTTGCAGACAATTCATTAGAGCAAACATAAAACCCATCATTACCCACCCGACCATAGCGATGCGTATGTACTGGATGGCTACTGACTCCAGGCCAGGGTCGCTACTGAAGATATGCACAACCGGGACGGTCCAGATAAGCATGACGACCACTATCAGGACAATGAAACCTTCTAGCAGTCCGACTGCCAGCCAGGCGCTTCTTTCCGCCCGGTCAGGCTTACCCGCACCCAGGTTCTGTCCTGCCAGCACACCTGCTCCGGAGCCAAAGGACATCGCCGGCATGAAGAGGAACATCTCCACTCTCTGGGCAATGACATGGGCAGCCAGTGCCGCCTGCCCGAAGGGTGCCATGAATATCTGGAGAAGGAACTGACTCAGGCTCCGTTGTATACCGCCAATCGACGCGGGAATGCCAATGCGGATAATACGCCAGATTATGCTAAAGTCGAATTTAAACCCTTTGAAGCTCAGCTTCACACGTGACCTATCGCCGGTGAGTACGCGCAACCCAAGGAGTATGCCGAGACCCTGTGCTATGACTCCTGTCCAGGCTGCACCAGCCACACCCATCTCCGGGAATATCCACCAGCCGAAGATGAGAAACGGACAGAGGATGATATGGAATGTACGGTATACTGCAGCAATCCACATCGGGTTGAATGTGTCTCCCGATGCCTGCATAATCGTGTCCATTGTCATCCGGAAGACCATCGTCGCTCCGCCAATGAACTCGATACGCAGGTATATCGTTCCCAGCTCGACAATCTCAGGGTCTTGCGTTATTAACAATAGGATCTTCTCGCCGAAAAACTGGCCGATTAAAGCAATCACGATAGCAAAGATAGCTGAAAAGACGACAGCTTGCTGGGCTACTCTGTTCGCTAACGGCAGGTCCTTCGCACCGACGGCACGCGCCATCAATGCCAGCATGCCCATAGTAAACCCCATCATCAGACCCATGACCAGCATAACCGCCACGCCAGCAACGCCCACTGCAGCGATAGCTGTTCCGCCCAGTCTTCCCACCCATATCGTATCGATAGTGGGGCCCAGCGTCATCATAAGCTGGGTAATCATTATCGGCCAGGAGAGGATCATCAGGTTCTTTAAGATGCTTCCCTGAGTCAGGTCCCGGTGGGTTGGCCCTTTCGGGTCAGGAGAAATAGCAGTAGTATCCATACTTTTCGCTCTCTCAATCTTGCTTTATCACACAGCATCAGATCATGGCTTTCACCACAAATGAATACTGACGGGATTTCGTGCAGCTTGCACCGAACTGAATTGAAGTTGGCTATTTCGAAGTACTGTCGGCAGCACTATTCAACAATACGTCCCGGAGTTTTCTGAGTGATGCTGAAAGATTCTCCAATTCGTCATCACTCAAACTGGACATAATTTCCTGGACGGCACTTATCGTCTTCTGTTTGTGTCGCTCTAACATCTCCCTTGCCTGTAGAGTGAGAGCGATATTGTGAGTCCGTCTATCTATTGTACCTATCTTCCTTTCAACTATATCAAGCGATACCAGTCTATCAATCAACTTGGTCATCTGTGCTTTGGCTATCTGTAGCCTTTCTCCGATCTCAGAAGGGTGCATTGTCCCCTTTTCTTCAAGCAATTTTACAATCTCGAAGTGGAGAGGCGTAATGTCTATATCCACCTCAGCAAGCGTAGTTTTGGTTATTCTCTTTCTTACCGCCCTGAATATCAGCGGCGGTATTGACAACAGGTCCATCGAGACCTTTTCGAGAATTTCGTTACGCAACTTATTCCTACCTTACATCGAAGATAATGTATATTATATAAACAATATATAGCATA
>CAYOHA010000024.1:0-17497 GCA_964403625.1 uncultured Dehalococcoidales bacterium
GTGACCTGGATGTCCTTAAAGTGCCGGTCCTTATCCGAGTTAAGCCGTTCCTACTTTATTCCCAGTAACAGTCTGGAGCCCTTAATTGAACTAAGCTACTATCTGACCAGGATACGATTTACCGGTAATATCTTTATCCTAAATAGCCTCAATTTAGCTTCTCTGATATATCGCACTCCCTGGGAGATAACGACTTTGCGTGATAGTTTGCCAACCTGGATATTATTTGTAAGCTGCGAGGGATATGGTCCTTTACCGGAGGAGAAAGTACAATACCTGGAAGCCGACCTGAGAGAGATGGCGGCATCTTACAGATTGGAATTGCATACCGATATCTCCAGGATTAGCGTGAAAGAATTTGCTGGTCTTTTATCCCTACCTTCACCCGAACCGTACTGGAAACTCAGGTTGAAAGGTGGTTTTAGTGATATTTTCTTTTTAACCACGCTGGGAAAAACTCCCGAGTTTACCAGACTATTATCCGAACTGGCACTTCAGAAAGGCTTCGCGAACGGCAATATCGGTGTTTACATTCAGCCAATAGTGCAAGGTACCAGTTGCCACTGTGAGTTCAACCTTTACTATGAGCCTACAAGTCAGGCTGAATTAGTCCTGACCACTTCATTGATGGCTAAAGCCGTAGATCATATGGAAGAGAAGGGGGCTTTCTTTTCAAGACCTTACAGTGGATGGGTCGATGTGGCTTACCGACGTGCCAGTGATACTGCTGAAATGCAAAAGAAGGTCAAAGACATCTTCGACCCTAATTGGATCCTTAACCCTAGGAAATTATGCTTCTAACTGTCAAAAATATGGAGGGAAATAGATGGCCTGGCAAGATTATGAGCATGACATGCAGAGATGTCCCCGCTGTTCATACTGTAAGTATATACCCTGGCGATTCATGAAAAATTTCGATTTCATGGAGGGCTGTCCATCAGCAGCCAGATATCACTGGCATGCCTACGCATCCGGCGGTAAGTATAATATGTCCTACTCATTATTACATGGCAAAATTGATATCGACGAAACCTTTTTGAACATAGTATATAGATGCCTGATGGATGGCTCCTGTGACATATCCTGCAAGGTACAAAACGATCTTGAACCGTTACAGCATATGCAAGAACTCAGGATTAAATGTGTTGACGAAGGCCATTTACTACCACAGCACCTACCATTTATCAGAAGCCTCCGTGGAGAGGACAATATGATGTTGAAACCCCGTTTGGAGCGAGGTAATTGGGCAGAAGATCTAGATGTGAAATACGTCACTGAAGAGAAGGCAGAAGTCCTGTATTTCGCCGGCTGTCGTTATTCCTATGATAAGGAACTGTGGCCGATAGCCAAAGCTGGAATAAGGTTGCTCCAGCAGGCTGGGGTAGATGTCGGGATAATGGGAGTAGACGAATCCTGTTGTGGCGGCCGGGCATACGAACTTGGTTATGAAGGGGAACTGATCAAGTTTGCCGAACATGAGACGGAAGCATTTATAGCGGCTGGGGTGAAAGTATTAGTTACCCCCTGTGCGGATTGCTACGGAACCTATAAGGTGCTTTATGATAAGATCGGCAAGAAGCCGAGAATTGAGGTTTACCATATTACTCAGTATCTTGAGAAACTACTCAAGGAGGGAAACCTTAAGCTGAAAAAACCGGTACCGTTGAAGGTTACCTACCACGATTCCTGCCACCTGGGCCGGTTGGGAGAACCCTGGATACACTGGAATGGGAAGGAATACAAACCTCAGGGTACGCTGATGTGGCTGCATGACCCACCGAAAAAATACCGCCGTGGCACCAACGGAGTTTATGATACTCCCAGAAATATTATAAAAAATATTCCGGGCCTGGATTTCGTGGAGATGTATCGGATTAGAGAATATGCCTGGTGCTGCGGGGCTGGTGGTGGTGTCATTGATGCTTTCCCGGATTTTGCCAAATGGACCGCTACTGAAAGGATTCGGGAGGCAAAAGCAGTCGGTGCTGAGACTATCGTTAGTGCCTGTCCCTGGTGCAAGCGCAACTTTCTTGATGCTGCCGCGCAGACCGGCGACCAGATTAAGGTCATGGATATTATAGAACTGGTGCAAGAATCTATTTAACATAGGCGCCGAAAACACGAGGTAAGGAGACTGACAATGAAGTTAACAAAGGAAGAATATAAAGCTCTTGAAGATATCGTCGGTCCAGAGTATATCACTCAGGAACCGGTGATTATGGAAACTTACAACCAGATCTGGGGCAACAAGCTGGCATTCGGCGATAAGCGCCATAATCCTCCAGCTGCAGTACTTTTACCCGATAACGTCGACGAGATCCAGGCAATCGTCAGGTATTGTAATAAAGCCGGCATCCTGTTTAAGGCTTCAGCTCGTGCTTTTGAGTATGTAGCTACTTACCTCTCCAACCAGAGGGGCATCCTGCTGGAATTGAAGCGGATGAACCGGATTCTGGAAATAGATGAAAAGAATGCACATGCCGTTGTCGAACCTTTCGTTACCATGTATGAGTTGCTGGATGCAGCTGGCAAGGTAGGTTATTATGTTGGAAAACCAGGTGTGGGATATAGTGCCTCAGTAATTTCCCTAGCCTGCTGTCATCAGGAGATGACCATCTCCCAGATTTATACCAGTGGTTACGGGCGTAACGTTCTGGGTTGTGAATGGGTCTTGCCTACAGGGGAAATATTGAATCTAGGTACTGCTGGTAGGGAAGGAGGCTGGTTCTCGGGAGATGGACCGGGATTCAGCTTGAGGGGAATCTTGAGAGGACGTGCTGGAGCTAACGGTGGTAATGGCGTTATTACCAAATGTTCCGTTAAGCTTTATCCCTGGTATGCTCCTCCGCCAACACAGTTTGCTATGAAAAGACAACCCGGTGATGCTCTTTCAGCTGCCCAGATAGAAAAAATACCTGATAATTATCGTGTCAATGTTCTCACCTTTCCCGATACCGAGAAGATGATGAGAGCCTCAACAGAAATCGGCCAGGCAGAACTAGCCTGTATTGTTGCACCTGCTTACCTCGCTACCGGCTTTAGTGAAGAAGGTTCTGATGAATCGTGGGCAAAGATGCGAGAGGGACCACCTCGAGATCCGACCAAAGCTGGAAGGTCAGTGCCGGTGTTTGTCAACGGTCACTCTAAAAGGGAACTGGAATACCGTGAAAAAGCCGTGTTGACAGTAATGGAGAAGTGGGGTGGCTACTTAGATCCTGAGTACAATGATCCCAAGGTGAAAGCTCAGATGTTTATGTACCAAATCTGGTCTACAGGCGTTGGAATGGCCCGGGGCACTGGAGACATTATGGTATCCATACAGGGGGCTGATGGTTCTACGGAGATGCACCTGAATTACCGTCCGATCGAATTTGAAGCATTTAAACCTTTCACCAAGCGAGGATCAATATTGCAACCCAATATCGGTATGTCGTACCGTCCAATGGAGCACTATTCCCTGGGTTCCTCCGGTGGTATCGCTACAGGCTATGATCCCTTTGACCCTGATTCTCTGACGGCAGCCAGAGAGTATATGAACCTGGTATATGATGTTAATAGTCCCTTCAGGCGTTTTAGCTATACTAACCGCGGTGCTATGATGCAGGTAGAAGATATTGAACATATCCACCAGAGGTGGGGGCCTATCTATGATAATGCCGACGTTTGGCTGCAAAAGGTAAGGAATATGCTGGATCCTAATAGAGTCGCCGATTGGTCAGGGTATATCCCGCCGGAGTACGCCGACAAGAGGACAAAACTGAAAACCAACAGTGAGACTTGATTAGTAGCAAAAGCGGTCTATCGGCTTCGACTATGATATCAAGCAAATCGTGAAACTGTCATGTTGGAGCGCAGCGACCTGCCCGCCGTCCCTCCGGGACTATAACAGGCGGGAGCATCTCAGGGTTAGGGGAGTAGATTCAAACATTTAATGATTTGCTCACTCTAAATAAGGCTCATGATATCTGGACTAATTCCATTATTCCGGCGAAGAAGGAGCGAAATTATGGCAACAGAAACTCAGAAGTTTATACACAATGTCCTGGATACCGACTTTGGAGCTTTCAATAAAGAGGTTATACGAGACGCTAAGAGACAGTTAATTGACCTGATAGGCGTTATGGTCAGTGGTTTTAATGGATCAGGCAATTCAGCGCTGTTCGACCTGGTAAGACAGTGGGGCGGAAGGGGAGAGGCTACCATCCTGGTGCATGGAGATAAAGTGCCTCTACCCCATGCTGCTATGATGAACAGTCTTCAAGGCCGGTCTTTCGATTTTGAATGCACTGGACCCGATGCTTTCGGACAGAATGAAGGTATGTTTCCTGGCCATGTTCCTAGTTCTACAGTACCGGCGGCGTTATCCGTAGCCGAGTATGTCGGTGCCAGTGGCAAGGAACTCCTCAGTGCCGTAATACTGGGTGGCGATCTGGCATCGAGAATTGCCTTTGTAGAAGGGCTTGGTTTCGACCATCCTTTTGACCCGGTCGGTACAGCAAACTCGTTTGGAGTGGCTGGACTTACTGCCAGGTTGATGGGACTGAACGAAAACCAGTTGATGAATTCCTTCGGTGTTCTGACGAATATGGTCGCAGGGAGTTTTCGCTCTCTTTGGGACGGCGTAATGACTTTCAAGTTATATGGTGCAATGGCTGCCCGTAATGGCATCATTGCCACTCTAATGGCTAAGAATGCCTTCACTGGTCTTAAAGACCCGCTTTTCGGTCCCCAGGGTTATTTTGAGTCCTATTGCCCGAAACCGTATCACCCCGAGGTAATGAATCGTGACCTGGGCAAGGAATTCTATGTCAAAAGCCGGCATAAAAAGTACCCCTCTTGCCAGGGGAACCATAATATTATCGACTGCGGACTGGATATCCTTGCCGGACATGATATCAATGCGAATGACATTAAAGAAATCATTATCGGAGTGCACCCTGCACAACTCAATAGTTACGGATCTATCCCTTTTAAAGAGGGCGATTCTCAGCAGGCAGCCTTATTCTATCAGGGTTACAGTGCCGCCAATGTCCTGCTCAGAAAAGGTGCCAGGTTGGAGCATTATACTGAAGAAGCCGTAAAAGATCCTAAAGTTATCGCATTATGCGGTAAAGTCAAACACATGCCAACGACACAAAAAGACCCCATGAAGGTGGAATTGATTGTGAAAATGAATGATAGCAAAGAATATTCCGCGGCTTTCAATCATCCACAGAGTCGGGGCTTCCCCAAGTTTCCTCTTACTGAGGAAGAACTAACGGAGAAATACTGGCATAATTTTGATTTCTGTGGCAAAATACCGAGGGAGAATGCTGAAAAAGTATTCAACATGATTAATAACCTGGAGAAAGTGGACAATGTTTCAGAAATAGTAAACCTTCTGGTCCCGTAATGTTCCGCTGCTAAATCCAGCTTTGGATATTCAAGACCTGAAGGTGAACCAGACCTTAGGAAAGCCCTCATGGATAATGATTATAAAATTATGCAAATGATATATGTAAAATATTTTAAAATATAAGAAAGGAGATTTTACTAAAAATGGCTGATAGTAAGTCCAACGGACAGTATGAAGTGTTCAGTCCCTGGGCTGAAGTTGACCCGATACCGTTAAGGGGTATTTCACCCAGACTAAAGGACCTGGCAGGAAAGAAAATCGGTCTACTGAAAAATTTCAAACGGGCTGCTGGACCGATGTTGATGGTAGTTGAAAGGGAATTAAAGAAAAGATACCCGACGGCTGAGTTTATCTGGTACCCTAAAGAAGGAAGTAGTGGTTTGTGGCTTGAAACTGAGACTGAGAAAAAAGAAGAGTATTTAGCCTGGATAAAACAGATTGATGCAGCAATAACCGCCGTCGGAGACTGAGGATCGTGCACCAAGTACCTTGCGTACAATTCGTTTCCTATAGAGGACTTTGGTAAACCGGTAGCAGTTCTGGCCAACCATGGTTTTGTTACAGATGCTGTATCAGCCGTATCAGGTAAAGGAATTCCAAAGGTACGGATTATTGGTGAAAGTGTTCCCTGTGAGTGTACTGTAGAAAAGGATATCGAAGCTGGTGTTAAAGAGACATTAGATGATATTATCGCCGCGCTAACCAGACCGCTTTCCAGTGAAGAACAGTCACCAACCCCGCTGAAAGTTGAAAAAAGTACCGGGATTATTTTCAAGGGTAATTTAGAGGAGGTCAACCGGTTCTTTTACCAGAGGGGATGGACAGATGGATTACCGATAATACCACCTACCGAGGAAATAGTTGATGAGATGATGACCGGGACTGACCTTTCCCCTGACCACGTAGTAGCTAAAATTGTGCCTCGAATGGGAAAGGCTACGGTGAGGAAAATTGCTATCAATGCTGTTATGGCTGGAGCATTACCCACCTATCTGCCCATTCTGATAACTGCAACTGAAGCTCTTGCCGACCCAATTGCTAGATTCGATATGTATGAAGTCAGTACTGGTTCCTGGGCACCTTTCTGGATGATAAATGGTCCGGTACGTAATGATGTACAGATTAACTGCAGCACGGGTAGCCTGAGTCCGGGGAATATTGCCAATGCAGCTATCGGGCGGTCAATGGGCTTGATAGTCAAGAATATCGGCGGTGCCAGGAAGGCTATCGAAGATATGGGCGTAATTGGGAACCCAGGTAAATATACCATGGTAATCGGTGAACATGAAGAGGAAAGCCCCTGGGAACCTTATCACGTTGAGCGTGGTTATAAAAAAGAAGACAGTACAGTGACCGTTTACTTCCCCAATAATTTTTATCAGACTATCCCCATGCAGACTAACGCCAAAGGAATTGCTGACACTCTGGTTAATATGCTTCATGGAGGAGGGATGGTCGGCTATATACTAATTCCATCCCACGCTAAGATACTCGCTGCCGAAGGCTGGACGAAACGTAAGTTGAAAGAGTACCTAGCAGAACATGCACTGACAAATCGTAATATTGGTAGCCCCACTCGTCCACCTCTTCAGGATATGAGACTGCCAGCCTCAGAACTAAGGCGACTGATACCTGACCTGAGAAATCTGCTCATCTTCGTCGCCGGTGGTCCGGGTGCATTCATGGCAGTCTTGACAAGCGTGGGTGGAGTTAGCAACATGAGTACTTTCGTGACTGATTTTGTCACGAAAAAGATAGAACTGCCGGCTAACTGGGAAAAACTGGTAGCAAAATATAAGAAAGTAGTCCCAACACATCTCCGGTATTAGTACAAATCCCACGAGAACGACAATTTTACAGGTACCTTATTAAGCAGGCATGGTATTACCTCGCCTATGGCTAAGGGGATATTGTACCCCTCTTAACCATAGCTATTGGTCTCTATGTCAAACTGTAAGGTATATTATTTTAATGCGGAGGTTAGTGAATTGGATACAGAACTATTTAAAACTAATCCTAACCTGTTTCTAGAAAACGCTATAAAGGCATATGTTGCCACCAGTCCTCTTAACTGCCTTACCACTTTTAATAATGCACCGTTTTATGATGAACCTGTTATTGCGTTTTCCAATGGTGATGATACCCACTTTCAGGAACTAAAAAAGGTCATTGGTGACTTTCATCTTACCCCGCGCGAAGCTCTGGAAAAGCATATCCAGGCGAAGGGATGGAAGTACGGAGGAAAAAGTGAGATAGAGAATGTAAGTGTCATATCATACACTCTTCCTCTCCCTTACGAAACAAGATTAAGTGAGCGCAACTCCACATATGGCGGGTCACCTAGGTATAACCATACCCGATGGCGAGGAAATATATTCCAGCTTAATCTGGTGAATTATGTCGTCTCACTACTGGAAATAATGGGACATAACGCCGTAGCCCCATCGGGAGCCAGGTTCTTTGAACTGAAATCAACCCCGCAAGGCTCAATGGCAAACTGGTCAGAGCGGCATATCGCTTATGCCGCCGGTTTGGGTACTTTTGGTCTGAATGGTCTGATGATAACGCCTAAAGGTTGTGCTGTCTACTTGAGTAGTATAGTGTGTGATTTAACACTTACCCCTACTCCGAGAGCTTATAACCACTATATGGCTAACTGTCTCTATCACCGGGATGGGTCATGCCGGCAGTGTATAGAGCGTTGTGTCGGAGGGGCTATCAATGAGCAGGGACGGAGTAATATAAAATGCCGGGAAAGTATGGGGCAAAATCAGATACCAACACTCAGGAAACTGGGTCTGGACAAAGACCTGATTGGACTGGCTCCAGCCTGCGGCCTTTGTTCAACAAAAGTGCCCTGTGAAGATAGAATACCAATACCTGAAGTGTAAACTAAGAGAATAAAATACTAGATTGTTACTTTGGCTTGCTTTTATGCCTAGCCTATGAAAAAATAGAGACCAGTAATACTTATTAAGAGGAGTCGATCATTATGGCACGTTATCTATTTTTTGCCTTCAGTGACTGTAAAGACCCTAACCGCGAGATTGAGTACAACGAATGGTACAACACGAAGCATGTTCCTGACATGCTTGAAATCCCAGGCATGTTAAGAGCTACCCGCTGGGTTAGTGCCAGCGATAAACCGGGTCAGCAGCGTAAATATCTGGCTATGTATGAACTGGAGACTGATGATATCGAAAAGTTCGATGCCATGGTTAGGGAAGCCACTATGTCGACTATTAAGCGGGGTAGATTCAGCGATCTTCCTGTATTCGATCCGCCCAATATCCCACGATTCTACCGTCAAATTATGCCGGCTAAAAAACCGAAAACATCCCAGAAATTGAAGTGAAGGGTAGTTGCGCATTATTAGCTTATATGCTGCTTCTTAGCTGACTACTAACTTCTTAACCTTAACATTAATGATCACCCTGTTGATAATCAGTTGATTCCTGAAACCTGAGTATATAGTCTGCGTTAGCCATTTGATGCGCCCTTTCAGAGTAGAAGTAGCCTGGTTTATGGATATCTTCTTCTATCTTCTTCCAAAAGACTTCATCCCGTGGATTATCACCGGTTTTTCTTCTTAACTCAGCGGCGGCAAAACCTTCTATAGAAGTTCGCCAGAGTTTGTCGGCATCTCTGACCAGGCCTTCATTTTGTGAAATAAAGCCTTCCCGTGTATCATGCTCTGAGATAATTTCCAGGATTTCTTTGATCAGTTCTTCAGGATAATTTACTTTGCGCAGGATCTCATCGGCTAATTTTACGCCCTTATTTTGATGTTCCAGCTGTATTTCACGCTTAACTTCTTTACTGGTGTCCTTATCAAAAATAAGCATCCGTCGTTCCTTGACCAGTTGACTCCAGCCGACATCGTGCAATATTATGGCAGGAATAATCACATCTTCATTTCCATTTTCCAACTCTACCAGTTGTCGGGCATACTTCAAAGAGGTTGCGGCATGTCCTGAATCATCACGCTTATCCTGATACGGCAAGGCTAATTCCCAGATCTGGTTGAATATGTCTTTCATAGGACTGCTTTACTGTTAAATAACATTACGCTATTAGAAGGTCTACCAGTTTTTTCACGCTATCAAGGCTTTCAAGATCTTCCACCATCTTCAGAACCTTCTCCGCATTCTCCCCGGATACGGTATTGGAAAATTCAATATTCATCCGGTATTTGGCGAGCAGCTCTTCCCTGGATATCGGATTACGGGGGTCTCCTCTGGCAATTTCGGTAAACCGGTCGAACTCCCGGCCGTCTTTCATGATTACCTTCACCCTGCCGCTCTCCATATTCCCTTCCTTTAGTTCTGCCATAGTTATCTTTTGATTGATAAAATCGCTGATAGCCGTGTCCCGGATTGCCTTCTCGGTAAAGTGCTCCGGCCGTGAGCTTCCCCTCACCAGGACGTTAGCCACATTATACTGGACACTGAAACCGGCACTGGCATGCGAGGAATTCATGATTCTAAACGGCTGCCCGATAATATCGTGTAAAGCCCCGGGAGATACGTACAGGGTAACTTTTTCTATATCATCGCTGGATATATCATGCTCGTTGACTATATCCACCGCGCAATCGACTGCCGCATGGTTCATACGGCAGCAGGGGTACGGCTTGAACGTTCCGTCGCTGTAGTATTCCTTTCCCAGGTCTTTCGTAAGAAGCTCAGGGTCCTTGATGCCATCGGTAAACATGTCATAGTATCCACCTTGAGACAGTAACGCGTCCTGAACTCCTGACCAGCCGGCCTGGGCTAACCGAGCACAAAAGACCGCATCACGCGCCGAGTTTCCCTGTGACAGTTTGAAACCGGTAGCTGTGTCACTTATCATACGCTGAGCGCCCCCCAGGTAGTCCAGTATTAGACCGAAGGCGTGCCTCATCTGCGAATGGTCCAATTGCATGAGTCTGCCCGCTATGGCTGTAGCCCCGAAGGAATTCGCCTGCCCGACATGGTCGAAACCTCTGCGTGTGCCGCCACTTTTACCTGCCAGCAGTACGCGGGTTGCCATATCATCGCCCACCAGCAGTGAAGCGAGCAGTTCCTTACCACTCACATTCTGCATATCTCCCAGGGTAAGTGCCGTCATAGTCGTGGTCCCGCTGATGTGCCCCGGAATCTGTTGACCGTCCACCACCGGGCTTACCGGCTCGAAATCGAATGAACGGCACATAATACAGTTAACCATAGCCGCGGTTGTAGCAGGCACTTTATCTCCGTGGGCAAAGACCCTGGCTTCCGGCTTGCCTCCCCAGTCCCGGACTATACCAAGAAGCTCAGGGTTGCCGATATCGTTAGCCCCGCATATCATACACCCAATAGCGTCGATCAGACGGTTTTTGGCATGGTCGACGGCAGCAGGAGGGATGTCTTCGAATTTCGTTTCAAGTATATTGGCAATCATCCTATCCAGGTGGGTACCCTGTTTATTATTACTCATAGACCCACTCCTATTTCTATTGTCCCAGCAGTTCAGTAAGCTCGGTTATATCTTTTATGTTCTCGAAATCCGTCACCATATCCCTTATCCGGGTTATCACAGAGTCCTTATAATTGGCGTAAGCCGCACATTTCCTGAATTTAGATTCCAGTTCTTCGGGTGACTGAGGGTTCTGCGGTTCACCTTTGGGATGTTCGACTTTCTGACTATATGTTTTGCCGTCCTTCATTTTCAGGACAAGTTCCTGGTAGCCGAACGGACCTGTAAGATCATCCTGCTGGATGGCTTCCCATTTTACCTTTTTCATCAGGCTGATAGTATTCGGATCTTTTACCGCTTCGTCGGTGAAAAAGCCGAACTCGATACCTCCGTGAATCAACGACCGGCACATACAGTATCCCAGGTTGAACCTTCCCTGTACGTCGGTTTCCGGAAATGATGTATCTGAATTTCGGACAAAGGGTGTACGAAATTTAACCTCCTCTATATGCCGCCAGTCGATTGAGTATTTCTCCCTGAGCAGCTGTCCGGCATATACACCGAAATGGGCGATATGAGCGCATGGATAGTATTTAAACATCAACCCCGGTTTGACGAGATTCCACGGATTTCCAAGGGCAGCCAGCTTTTCCTTCTGTTCTTCTTCCGAAACAGGTTCCAGGTTGCCGGAGAAGGCATTATAGTAGCCACCGTGCCCCTCGATAACATCGGTACCGGTAGCGTCATATCCTTTCTGCGCCAGTATCACGGCTTCGATACCGTTTCTGGCAGCATTACCGCCATGAATGTGTCCCGCATAAGAGCCGAAATTCCGTATCAGGCTGCAGGACATTGTGGAGGCGATGCCCAGGGCATTAATCATTTTCCGTTCGTCAAGTTTCAGTAACTTCGATAATGCAATAGTAGCGCCGATAACTCCCAGCGTTCCCGTCCATTCCCAGCCTCGACTACCGACACCCCTTTTAACGATAAGAAGACCCGTTTTCCCATAGGCTTCGACGCCAAGGCAGTAAGCCGTTATCAGGTCTTTCCCCGTCATGTGGTATTTTTCGCCGACTGTTAACAGACCTGAGAACGTTCCCGCGGTGGGGTGCGCCAGACCTGCACTCGGAAAATCGAGGCAGTCGTCGTAGTCCTGAGTGTGAGCGGAGGTGCCATTCGCCAGAGCAGCTAGCGCGCAGCTGGCCTTAAATCTCCCGCCGATGACCGTCGCTTCGGGTAAAGACTGGTTTTCTCTAACCATCTCCATCATTATCATGCCGGATGGTTCCTGGCTACCGGACATCGTCACCGCTAGGTAATCAAGTATCGCCTTTTTGGCTGACACAATGACTTCCTGTGGAATGTCCTCGTAATTCGTCCTGTGGATAAAATCGCATAGCCCTTTTGTAAACATTTTTTGTCCTCCTTTTTATTTTCAGCTTAGAGCCGAGAACTTTAATATGTTATGTCAAATTATTTCACCGGTTTTTTAGCTTCCAATATGTGGTCGCAATAAGCATCTCCGGCAGGAATGGACTTGCCAATCCGGTATAAAAGGCTAGAGTTTAGTTCTTCGACTACTGTTCTTTCCATAGTAGTATGGGCAAGACACATCTCCGGCTTTTCAAAATGAAGCGGACATTCATCAACTCTTATTATGATTTGTGAAGGACTGACTTGGACCAGATGGATAACATCTCTCCCCCAGCACACAGTCTCGAATATTCTCATTAGATAAACAGATACTGAAAAAATATCATTACTCTTCAGTGTGTTTTTAGCTCTATGGGCAATATTGAGACCGTACTCACGACTCATATCGGAAATTAGCCCTAATCCCTCATCCCCGAATTTATTATACAGGTAATCATAGTTACTCCTGAGTCTCGCGTAGAGTCCCCTGACTGCACTCCGGTATACCTGCTCTAAAGTACGATTACCTTTCTTCACGTTATAATGGTCTCCATATTAGAGTCGCTTAACAGCGACAAAATACAGCCGCTATTTTACTTTGGTCATAAGTCTCCCGTAATAAGAGGAAGAAAGGTAGAGGGCAGCTAACGGATTGTGACCGGTAACTCTATCTTTCACTGCTATCACTGTCATTGGCACCCGGCAGTAGCGGATAAATAGAGTATCGTGCCCGAGGCAAAGCCCCATCATAACCGCCAGGTCAACGTTTTGCGAATTCATCACCTCAGCCTGTAGGATGGGATTACACATACTTTCAAATCTATCAGGTCCGGCTATCTTCTCCTCCGGTCTTATACTAATTTTCTCCTTAGGGGTGGCACCGACTTTACAGCAGACAGATACCACTTCAAACCCTTTATTTTCCAGAATATCGGTTAGCATCTGAGCTTCCCTGGCAAGCCCACCACAGAAAGCAAGACCGAGTTTTTTGTAGCTACATTTTTGGGAAAACTGAATCAGTTCCAGGATTCGGGGGTTCTTTGTCCTCAACCCATCAGGCAGTCGTTCATAGCACTCGAATTCCTGCAGCGAAGCTTGCCGGGCAAACTCCTTCACCTCTGGTTTATCATACTCAAAGATGACATTTTCTACCAGGTCAGGGAAAAGCTTCATCGGGCAGAAATTCGGGGCGTTATCGATGGCAGGAGTTTCACTAGCCTTGATAAAAGGCTGACAAACCCTTCTTGAACAATGGGCACACATTGGATACAGTTCTCTCGCCATGTCTTTCTCCTCTCTAAGAAACAGCTCGGTTCTTATTATACCTCAATTGATACTGAATTTGATAAATACACCACAGATTAACAGCTTGATATTATTATGTAATATAGGAAATTACACATTAACCATGATGATCCCGACCTTAACTCCGATGGTAGTAACGTGCGTCTTTTATAGCTGAAAATCTAAGGTAGTCTTACTCGAATGTTCAAGTTTGTTGAATGACCAATATGGGATTATGCATAAAAAAGAAGGACAGGAAGACCGGTCCCTTGCCCTCCGATAGGATAACCAATTAATTTAAATATACTCATTATCGCATTTTCAACGATACCCTAAATTACCTTATCCACCAGAAAGCCTCATTACTATCTGAATTTCATCTCCATCCTTTACTGGCTTAGTCAGTTCATTCGGGTAAGCACTTTCTAAATTAAGATAAATATCAATAAAATTACTGATATTACCATCTTTACCAAACAGCCACCTTTTAGCTTTAGGAAACTGCGTGATCAGTTGCTCAAGGCACTGACCAATAGTATTACCACTAACTTCAACTACATCATGATCATCAGTAAGGTGAGGTAAAAAATAGCGGACGTTTATCTTAACTCTCACTAATTATACTCGTTTGGTTTTCAGTTTATACCTCCTATTATACCTTGTCAATTTTACTTTGTTCTATAACAACGCTCTCTCCTAGAGCCTCCCACGAAATAGGTAAATCATTTAGCTCTTGAATCGAGTGTCCACATCCGAGGTGCACTACAGAGTTTACCCTGAACATAGACGAAGGGCTCTATCATAATAGTTTCTCAATTAGCTTCCTCCTAGATACTGATTGAAAGAAAACAAGTGATTGATATATACTGACCTTAGGCGAATAGATTCCAGAAATATACTATACCAACAAATCTGGGCTAGACGGGATGGAGATTTAGCACGTCAGTATATAGTATGTAAAATGCCAATAAATCAAAATGGAGTAAAGACAGAAAGGTAAATGAATGGAAGAAAAAGCGATAGTGTTTGATCCGGTCCTGTGCACAGGTTGTATGCGTTGTATGACCACGTGTTCCACCTACAATAATGGGGCGACGAGCCTATCCAAGGCTCGTATTCATATTGTTAGACATGAGGGACATGCCATCACGCGAATAGACGAGGAAGATGAGCTTATTTTTGAGGCTCTTAACTGTCAGCAGTGTGATAAACCATTCTGCCTGTATTTCTGTCCGACACAGGCCATCGAGAGAAACAAGGAAACTGGAGCTATGACTATCAACTACGAAAAGTGCATAGGATGCCGGATGTGCATGACCGGTTGTCCATTCGGCGCGATGCGTTATGACTCAAGTCGAAGGCGAGTCTTTAAATGCGAGTTATGTGAAGGAGACCCTCAATGCGTTAAACTCTGTCCCACTGGCGCTCTGCAATTCCTACCCAAGAGTGTAGCTAATATACCCAAAATAGATTACCTTGCCCGAAGAATAGTAGAGATTCGACCGAGGGTTGTAGAAGGAACGGTTGTTAGAGAGGAGAAGCATGTCAGTCCCTAAAGGATACGCTGGAAATGTAGCAATAATAGACCTGGGAACGCAGGAAGCACAGGTATTACCCACTGATAGGTTCTGGAAAGATTATGGCATCGAACCCAGACTCTGGCTGGGAGGTGATGGTTTTATCACCAAGATCCTCTGGAAAGACATACCTTCGGCAATAGACCCTCTCAGTCCAGACAATGAAATTATAATAGCCACAGGACCCTGGACGGCTACAGCAGCCCCGCAGGCAGGACGTTCCATGTTAGGCTGTATCAGTCCTGAGACCGGCGGATTTTCTTCAGGGTCATTTGGATGGTACTTTCCCGCCACTTTGAAATATGCCGGCTTTGATATCGTGATCGTTAAAGGTAAAGCAGAAAAACCGGTCTATATCTTCATTGATAATCAGGAAATAACAATCAGAGATGCTTCCCACATCTGGGGGAAAGAAACCGGTGAGACGGTAAGAATGATCAGGGAGGAATTGAAAGAACGTTACGATGGTGAAATCCGTGTCCTGAGTATCTCTATTGCCGGAGAAAATCTGGTCAAGTATGCACCACCCTGTAGTGATGGTACTTCCTGCCCGGGACGGTCAGGTGGTGGTACGGTAATGGGTTCTAAGAACCTGAAAGCCATTGCAGTCAGAGGTACCGGCGAAATAGCTTTACATGACTCTCGAGGACTTGTGGAGTCATCCTATAACGCCGTCAAATCCTTTCTTGAAGAAGAACCGACAATAAAAATATGGCAGGAACATGGAAGCACAACAAGCCTGTCAGTAACCGCTAACTGGCCGCTTACAGGTCAGCAATTAGTTGAAAACCGCAAGGCTGCCGACGTCCCTCACCTGAAGAACGCGGGATGTCTTAATTGTTTTGCTCCCTGTTACCATTGGCTCCAAATCAAGGAAGGAAAATACGCCGGTCTAAGGCAACTTGGCGGTCATATGACCTTCCTGACCACCGGACTACGCAACATTGGTATCGAAGACTTCGATGCCTGGATCTACTATGAGAGATTAATGCAGGAACTTGGACTTGATCCTGGCTCATTTTCTATGGCTTTCTCTTTTGCCGTCGACCTATTTATGAAAGGACTGATAACAACAGAAGATACCGATGGTCTTACTCTTAAACGTGGCGATGCTGAACTAATATGGGAGGTAGCCAAGAAAGTAGCCTACCGCGATGGAAAACTGGGTAACCTATTAGCTGATGGCGTCGCTGAAATGGCCAAGGAATTCGGCAGTGAGGCAGAAGCAATTATGCCACAAACGGTGAAGGGTAAACCTTCTATACAGAGAGATTCAAAGCTCCAGGCATTGATGTGGTCTTTTGGTGCCTTGACTAGCCCGCGGGGGGGTGATTGGCTTCGCCTGCACAACGTTTGGGAACTGGCTTTCCTGCCGGAAAATAGAGACACTTACCCTCAGTACATCGGTAAGACTAACCTTGAGATGTACGAGAGATGTCTTGAACTACTGGATATGCCCGAGGAGTTGAAGAAGAAGATATTCGGAGACCCACCTAAAGTCGATGCAGACTGGATAAAAGGCACCAATGGGAAAGCCCTTTTCTCGGTATGGTCAGAGAATTTTGTCTCACTGTTCAATACGCTGGTAACCTGTATGTTCGGCGCTGCGACTCAGTTTATGATGGTTGGTTTTGGGCCTACGACCTATGCTGAGATTCTGAACAAAATTACTGGTTGGGACGTATCGTACGATGAACTGATGAATGTCGGAGAAAGAGTTTTTAACCTGCAGCGGGTATATAACTACAAGCTAAAGGGCTGGGATGCCAAAGATGACCGGTTTGCGGGCAAGTTATCTTATGAACCAGGCACGGTAGGTATATACAGAGGGAAATTAGTACCTTGGGATGAAGTCCTGAAAGAGTATTATTCAATTCGTGGCTGGACTGATAACGGGATTCCCACCAAAACCAAAATAAGCGAATTAAAACTGGAAAGTTCAGTTGGAGGAATAGAGCTACCTGATTAGATAAGGTTTTAGAGAAAAAATAGAAAAAATGAGTTAGGGGACTTGCTCAAGCAAGTCCCCTCAGCTTGTTGGAATCAAACCCCTAATACCTGGCATATGTAGGGATTACATTCTTATATTTCTCCACCAACTTACTCCAGTTTGGAGGTAACTCTATTTTTTCGGTTGTACTCATCCCACCAGAGAGAAGTCCGAGCCAGGAACCCATCCCACCAATAACAAGAATCTGAATCGGGTTAGGCCGACCCGGTGGCAAAGTAATTGCGGGGACCATTTCATTCGGATCTCCTTTTTCTTGACCACTATAGAAACGGGCTAAATGGCCTCGCGGAACACGTGCATTCTCAACAATATAGTCCTTGATAGCTTTCTTTGTCCAGCCTCTTTTAGCTAAAGACCTAGCATTCGTCGGTGTCA
>CAYOHA010000025.1:0-17354 GCA_964403625.1 uncultured Dehalococcoidales bacterium
ATATCCAGCGCCCGGTTGATGACCTTCCGGGTATCGCTGGGCATTATAATATCATCGGTATAACCCCGTTCGGCACTGCAGTATGGGTTCTCGTAGATATCACCGTATTCCTTAATTCTTTTGGCTCTCGTTTCTTCGGGATTAGCCGATTCTCTTATCTCCCGAGCAAAGATGACACTGGCGGCAGTCTCAGCACCAACAATGGTGATCTGAGCTGTCGGCCAGGCAAAAACAAGGTCAGCACCAATACCCTTATCAAGCATTCCATAATGAGCACCGGCATAGGACTTCCTCAATATAATTGATATTAAAGGTATGGTCGCATCAGCCCAGGCAAAGAGCAATTTGGCACCGTGGCGAAGGATGCCTTTCCAATCCTGTTGAGAGCCTATCATATAACCGGGACAGTCACCAAGAGTTACCACCGGTATGTTAAACAGGTCACAAAATCTAACAAACCTGGCTCCTTTATCGGCAGCATCAATATCAATAGTTCCTGATGCCCACATCGGTTGATTAGCCCAAATACCAACCGGGCGACCACTAAACCGGGCGAAGCCGGTTATTACCATCCTGGCATGTTGCTTCAGTGTCTCGAAGAAATAGCCATCGTCGACGATAGCTTTAATCACCTTGTACATATCATAAGGACGGGTCGGTTGGTCTGGGATTATGGTATCTAATTCAGGGATTATTCTTTCGGGGTCATCCTTCGTCTGAATGCGGGGCGGCTTTTCGTTATTATTGGAGGGCAGTAGAGATAAGAGTTCCTTGGCTTTATCCAGGGCATCCTTATCATCATTGGCAACGATGTGTGTCTGCCCTGATTTTACAGCATGAGCTTTCCAACCAGAAAGCTCCTCAAGACTTATCTTCTCTCCGAGTTGGGTTTCAACAAAGGCTGGACCAGCGATGCCCATAAAACCGGTATCTTTACACTGGATGATGAAATCCTGCATTATCGGGTGGTAGGCTTGTCCGCCAAGGCAAGGGCCCATCAGCAAGGCTATCTGGGGGATGATGCCTGACGCTTGAATCTGGGCTCGAAATAGCTGGCCATACATTTCCAGCGTGTCCATTCCTTCATGGAGTCGAGCACCACCGGAGTCGTTCATGCCAACCAGTGGCCATCCAGTCTCCTTGGCGAAATTAATAGCCCGGATTTCCTTCAAACCGTGATATTCGCCGAAGGTCCCGGTCATTGCCATATAGTCCTCAGCAAAGGCAACAACCGGTCTACCATTAACCAGACCCCAGCCAGTCACGACTCCTTCTGCTGGTATCTCGCGCTTGTCCATGCCAAAGTGTACGGTACGATGTTTGACAAAAATACCTATCTCATTGAAGGTACCGGAGTCAAAGAAGTAGTTTATTCTTTCTCTGGCTGTCCACTGTCCTCCTTTATGGCGCTTTTCAATAGCCTCAGCGCCTCCCATTTCTATTATTTTCTGTCGCTTCCGCTTGTATTCCTCGATTAGTTCTTTTGTTGTTGCCATTTTTCAGATCCCTCTCTTAAAGAAAAAGTTTTTCTTTTGTATTTTTTACAGTCCTCTGAAGACTGAGGGTAGTGTAATTTTGATGTTTATAACCCCATCTCTTGGGCTACAATCTCCCGATAGTAATCACCGTCACCAAATGAAAGCACTGCTGCTTTACCCTGTCTCGTGTAAAATTGTAAGTCGTGGTCAAGGGTACTTCCGATAGCACCATGAATCTGATGTGACAAAGTTGAGACCCGCTCAAAAGCCTCATTTGTCCATGCTTTGGCTATTGCTACCTCTTTGGTGCAGGGGAGCTCTTCGTTTATTCTCCAGGCTGCTTCATAGGTGCTTAACCTTGAACCGTTAACATCGGTAGCCATATTGGCACAGTAATGTTGTATGACCTGGAAACTGCCGATCGGGCGGTCATACTGTTTCCGCTCTTTAGCATACTCAACCGTCATATCCAGAGCCTGCTGCATGGCTCCAACGACAGTACAGCATTTGGCTACTGCAGCCTGTTCGATGGTCCTTTGGGCTATCTTCCACCCCTGGTCTGGTTTCCCCAGAATATTCTCCTTTGGTACTCTGACTTTGTTAAAGACGACCTCGCATTGTTTGTCACCAGCGATAGTCTTCAGAACGGTATAGCTGATACCAGGACTTTTAGCATCAACAATAAATAAGGTAATTCCATTTTCTGCTTCTTTTTCTTGGCTCGTTCTGGTGACACAGAGTAGGTAATCGGCGACGTGAGCGTCCGGGACGAAAAGTTTGGTGCCATTGATGATGTAGGCATCGCCATCGGCAGAAGCTGTTACGGCGATGGAATCGGCACCATATCTGGCACTGACTTCAGTTAAGGCGAGGGTAAAGATTGCTTCACCACTGGCTATCTTGGTGAGGTATTCAGCCTTCTGCTCATCACTACCGGCACTCAGTATAGGCAGACTACCAAGAACAACAGTGGAGAAAAAAGGACCGGTTAAGCAGGCCCTGCCTATTTCTTCAAGAAGTACGCACAAATCAAGAAAGGTCATACCGCTGCCGCCATACTTTTCCGGTAATACCAGTCCCATCCAGCCTAGCTCGACCATCTCCCGCCATAACTCCGGTGAGTATCCCTTCTCGTCTTCTTCTATTTCTCTCACGAGTGTTTTAGGGCACTTGTTAGTCAGGAAATCACGGGCCATTGTTTTTAGCATTTCTTGTTCTTCAGTAAGATTGAAATTCATAAAACATCTCCTTTAGCTGAAAAAGAAAATTCATTAGACACTGGGTAAGCCCAGCCCTCTTGTTGCCACGACATTTCTCAGGACTTCGGAAGTACCGGCCTGGAGACTGTAACCTGTCGAAGCTAAATAAGAATGGGAAGCCATACCAAGGATAGGGGCATATTTGGATTCAGCCCAGAGTTGACCGTAAAGCCCCAGTATCTCCATAGCAGTCTTAGCTAAATGTTGCTCAAAAGCAGTACTATATGCCTTAGCCATCGCGGCTTCGACATTGGGAGCTTTTCCTTCCTCCATAACCATAACTACCCGGTAGGTAAGGAGGCGTCCGATATCAAACTCGACCTGAAGCTGTGCCAGTCTCTGGCGTATCAGTATCTCCTTGGCCAGGGGCTTACCATTTCTTTTCGTCTCCTTGACAAATTGAATAATAGCCTCGAAAAGCGGGTAATTGCCCATAAGCCGTTCCAGCCCGGCTCTCTCATAATCAAGCTGGTTTAGCACCTGGTAATAGCCGCGGTTCTTCTCTCCTATCATACATTTCTTGGAAATCCGCACACTATCAAAGAAGACCTCAGCCCAGGCGGTACTACCGGTAATATCTATGGTTGGAATAATGGTAATGCCAGGTAGGTTTGTCAGGAAGATAAATTCACTGATACCCCGCTGTTTGGGTACGTTAGGATCTGTCCTGGCTACCAGGTAGATATAGTTCATAAACATACCACAGCTTGTCCACATCTTCTGTCCATCGATTATATAGTCATCGCCATCTTCGGTGGCTTTGGTTCGAAGTGATGCCAGGTCAGAACCAGCCTCAGGTTCACTCAGGCCGAGACCGACATAGGCTTCCCCAGCCATAATCTTGGGTAGTATCTCTCTCTTCTGTTCCTCGTTGCCGTAACGTAGAATACCACCACCTATCTGACGGTCGGCAAACCAGTGGCAGGCTGCCGGAGCTCCGTAACGTAGCATTTCTTCGGTAAGGATAAGGCGGTCGATATGACTCCGGCCCTGTCCGCCATATTCTTTTGGCCAGGTCAATCCTATCCAGCCTTTTTTAGATACATTTTTGGTAAACTCTGGTGAGTAGCCCTGTATCCAGGCGTCACAGCTTGGCTTGAAAGTCCCTTTCTTAATCTCCTCTTGCAGAAAATCTTTGACTTCCTGTCTGAACTTTTGCTGCTCTTCAGTAAATTCAAAATCCATATTATTTCTCCTTTCTTCTAGTCTAGCCTATCAATATCGAAAGTCGGTATGAAAACGAGTCTGAAAATTGTTGTTTCGTCTGATTGTCATAAATTCTGCTAGTGTCAGTGAAAAGCGTAGCAATAAAGAATATACCATCTTGTTGATCCCTGATCCGTGAGTCGCAATCGAAAAGGTCACCTCAAAGGTATCATTGCAAGACCATCCCAACATTGTCGGGAGGCTTCAGCCCGGACTCAGCGTTCGACTGAGCTCACTCTGAAGTCCTTAGGGTGAAGTAATCTCTACCACACCGTCATTGCGAGCGTAGCGAAGCAATCTGGTGGGGTGGATTCAGATAAGGCTTATTTGTTAGTACCTCTTACATTTGTGACTCAATTTTTAATATTAAAAATACTCCCTCCCCAGATTGCTTCGTCGTCCTTCATAAAGTGAAGGACTCCTCGCAAAGACGAGAGTTATTTCTTCCTCAAAGACTCTACGGATTAAGGTTGATTATGAGTTTTTTCCTTAAAAACAGCTATCCTATAATATCAGATTTTGCGTTATACTTAAAGTGCGGTTTTTAAACGCTATATGAACAGGTAGCACTTGACGCTAACATTGGTGACTGCTATTATCAACCTGCTCGTCATACAAGACTCTGGCAGGCGGGAGTATCTCAGGTTTACAAACTAATCACAAAATTGTCATGCTGGAGTCCTTCCTGTAGGGAAGGACGAAGCATATCAGGGTGGGGGGATTAGATTCAAGAGTGAAATAATTTATTCGTTTCGCGTAATCATTGGTAACACTTGACGCTAATATTGATGACTGCTATTATCAACCTGCTGATAGTTAGATGTATACTTGGAGATGTATATGAATTTTATTGAAAAACTGAGTGAAGCAACCAGAAAAAATAAGAGTCTACTCTGTGTCGGACTTGACCCTGACCCAAAGCTGATGCCTGATAAGGTGGGTGTCTTTGAATTCAACAGGGCAATCATTGATGTTACCTCCGACCTGGTCTGTGCCTATAAGCCGAACCTTGCCTTTTATGAAGCTCTGGGAAATGAAGGACTTGATGCCTTGAAGCGTACGGTAGACTACATACCAGAGGGTATTCCCGTGATAGCTGATGCCAAGCGTGGCGATATCGGTAATACGGCTAAAGCCTATGCTAAAGCCCTCTTTGAGAACTTGCATTTTGATGCCGCTACCGTCAGTCCCTACCTTGGTTTTGATTCATTAGAGCCTTTTATCGAGTACCGGGATAAAGGAATATTCATCCTCTGCCGGACATCAAATACCGGCGCCGTTGACTTCCAATCTCTCATTTGCGAATTGGAAAATAGTCACCGCCCTCTGTTTGAGGTGGTAGCCCTCAAAGCCGGACAGTGGAATAAATATGGAAATATCGGGCTGGTCGTTGGAGCTACCTACCCTGAGGAACTGAGAACGATACGGCAAATCCAGCCGGATATGCCCTTTTTAATACCGGGCATCGGTGCCCAGGGAGGGGACCTGGCTTTAACCATCCGCTACGGTGTTGATGCTCAAGGAGAAAAGGCGATTATCAACTCATCACGGCAGGTTCTATACGCCTCAAGGGGAAAAGACTTTGCCGATGCAGCATGCCGGGCTGCCTCGGAATTACGTGAACAGATTAACCAGCAGTTGTCCAGCCTAAAAAGATAGAACAATGGTCTTGGAAATAAAACTCGGTGATGTGGTCCGCCTGAAGAAAAAGCACCCCTGCGGCAGCTACGAATGGCAGGTAGTCAGGCTTGGCGCTGATATCGGCATTAAGTGTCTGAAATGCCAGCGCCGAGTTCTTCTTGAGCGCCGAGTTTTTGAACGTAGGGTCAAAGCAATTAACCCCCCTTTATAAAAGACCTTTACCAGAAACTTAAGGCAAGATATAATAGCCTAGTATTCTTGATTCTTCCTGAGCGGAGGTGTACTTTGGTTGCACTATATGTGACTTCTGTAGAGAAGGGCAGTGGCAAGACCACCATCTGTGCTGGCTTAGGTAAACGCTTGCTAAACGAAGGGAAGAAAGTAGGTTACCTCAAACCGATAATAAATGATAGTAAAAGTACCAGACCGACAGGTACTGATAATGATGCTGTTTTTTTAAAGCGTCTTTTTGCTTTGAGTGAGCCTCTAGACATCCTGTGTCCCGTTCTCGGTGGCGGAAGCGACCTGATTAGTAACATTATAGAAGTCTACTCAAGAGTATCTACTGGTAAGGATATTATTGTTATAGAAGGTACCTCAGAGCAGTACGGAACTGCCCGCGAAATAGCTACAGCGTTGAATGCCAGAGTTCTTATTATAGAGTCCTATCCTCAATACTTAAAGAATATCAATAACTATATAGATTTTGGACAACCAATGCTTGGCATAATAGTTAATAAAGTACCGAAAAACAGGATGGACCAGACGCGTCGTGAAGTGTCAGCACAACCCGTTAGAAAGGTAAATATCCTTGGAGTCCTGCCCGAAGACAGGACTCTCCTTGCTCTGACTGTAGGTGAGCTGGCTGAGTGTATTCAGGGAGAGATACTGCTCAGTGAGAATCAATCATCTGAGCTGGTGGAAAACATTATGCTCGGGGCAATGACTGTTGACCACGGTTCTGAATACTTTAACCGTAAAAATGATAAGGCGGTAATTGTGAAGAGTGAGCGTCCGGATATGCAACTGGCTGCTCTGCAGACCTCGACGAAGTGTCTTGTTCTTACTGGCGATACACCGCCCAGGTCAGTTGTCCTTGATAAAGCGGAAGAAAAACACATCCCCATTGTGTTAGCCAGGAAAGATACCGCGACTGTAGTAAAGAATATTGAAGATGCCCTGGTGGAAAGTCGGTTTAAACAGGAGAAGAAGCTTGCTAGATTAGAAAAGATAATCGACCAGTACTTTGATTATAAATCAGTCTATAAAGTGTTGGGTCTGGCTGGGTAAAAGAAGACAATATATTTCTAAATTAGGAGAGAATAAATAGGTTTTAGAGAGGGATTAAGTCACTGTCTATGCAAAAACCTACTGTGAACCGGAGCTTTCTTATAAAGCAGATAATACTAAAGACTTATTGCGTTAAAAAGGTAACAAAACGATGAATGGGTGATTGTCAATTCATTGCACTTTTTTATCAATTGTTGGATCACATTACGATGAATTTCTACTCAAATGGGAGACTACAGAGGCGATTGTTAGATGATAGCAGGGTTTGATGTTAGATACGAAACATTGCCACACCACTATAGAGAAATGTTATTAAAATGCCGAAGTG
This sequence comes from uncultured Dehalococcoidales bacterium, assembly GCA_964403625.1. Taxonomy (GTDB): domain Bacteria; phylum Chloroflexota; class Dehalococcoidia; order Dehalococcoidales; family UBA2162; genus CAYOHA01. Next base: position 7,203 of record CAYOHA010000025.1, read on the forward strand.
AACGTAAACTCTTGTTATTGCTTTGTTAACATCACTGTTAGCAACCGATAAGTAGATCTACATCAGTCGCGACGGCCAATAGAGTCCAGTTAAGGCTGGTAATAAGGTATGTTGTATTTTTAAACTTCTAGGCAACAATCTGGCTTGCATTAGTATAGGGATACTCTAAACTAACAAAGATAGAGTATTCTTGAGTGACGTACAAGACATTGTATATCGTAGATTTCACCAGGTAAAAGGTATATCTCACCCAGCTTTTCCGGATCGATAAAAGACATCTTGGTCAGAGTGATTGAGTTGATTTTGTTGCTTTTCAATGACAGATTCAGGTTACAATCCCTCTAAGACTGGTCAGGAGATGTGTCTCTTCGTATTCACCTATGATACGCTTCTCTTCGTGTAAGCCAATGAATGTCTCGCTTCTTTGGATCCCTTCTATCTTACCTATCTCACTTTCCATGAATGTATATAGCTCTTCGGTCGAACTAAACCACCAGACACTCATGACGTTGAACCGTCCACTGGTTGCCACTACCCAGGTAGCATGTGGAAATATGCTTAATGCTTTTATGACTGAGTTGATTTTTTCGTGAGACACTTCAAGGGCGATAACTGCCACCACAGGTAACCCAACCTTTTTAAGGTTAGGAAACGCGATGATGCGTATTATGCCTTGCTCAAGCAGACTTTTTATCCTACGCCTCACCGTAGAAGAACTGATGTTAAGTTGCTTGGCCAGTACACTACTGCTGATATTAGCGTTCTGCATCAGTAGATCTATTATTTGACTATCCAGTAAATCAATCGCCATATCTTCTGTATAATCTAGCACAAAATGCGATGTTTTACAAGCAATATGTGCAAATATCTTGACAAAGTATAAATAAATAATTATATTAAACAAACAATCGGGTTAAAAAGAGCTGGTCCTGCCGGGGGAAACCAGGGTGCTGAGTGATAGCAGCTCAACTTAGCTTAAATACCAACCATACCCCTCCCGTGTCCGGAGCCCTGGGGGTAATCGGGCTTTACGGCAGGGCCAGCCAAGGAGGCGAAGCTTATGGAGCAAGGCAAATGAAGTGAAAAAAGAAAAATAATATACTACATTCAATAAAATTTAGAGAGGAGGTAAAGTGAAAATGAAAAAGAAGATTGTCTGGATACTGGTAAGCTGTTTGATGGTGCTATCTTTGATAATAGCCTCCTGCGGCCCGAAAGAAGAGGAGGAGGCGAAGATAACGGAGGAGGGTGGGCAGGTAATAACTACCAAGGGAGAGGAAGAAGAAGAGGAGGAAGAGGAGGTGGAAGCAGGTCCAGAAGTGCCGAAATATGGCGGCACGATAATCGCCGCTACATCCACCAACTGGCAGGACTTCGATGAAGTCATCGGTAGTCCGATAACGTTTAATCACACCATGCGTTTCACCAACCAAGAACTGTGGATCGGCGACTGGTCGGTGGGACCGGCTGGCACGAACGATACTCGAGGGTGGGGTCGGCCTATGCTATACAAGGTTGGGGATCTCGCCGAAAGCTGGAATTTTGACGAATGGGATGCGGGTACCATCATCTTCAATATCAGGAGAGGAGTTCACTGGGCTCTCGACCCAAAAAGTGAGGCCAGCCGGCTGGTCAACGGTCGTGAGGTGACGGCTGAGGACGTCGCCTTCTCATTCAATCAGGTCTGCAAAACTCCTACATCCTACATCAACAAGGCTTACCCGGTCCTGAGGACAGCCGAAATAACCGCTCCCGACAAGTACACGTTCGTGGTAAAAGCCGCCCCTCCTACTGCTATGTGGTTCCTTCGGGTAGCCGATTTCTTCCGCGTGGTCCCACCCGAAGTTGTGCAGAAGTACGGCAGCATGAAGGACTGGAGAAACTCGGTGGGTTCCGGTCCGTTCATGCTCTATGACTTGATAGACAATAGTTCGGTAACATTTAAAAAGAATCCCAACTACTGGGCCACAAATACGGCGGCTGGCCCGGGCTTTGGCGACCAGCTTCCGTATGTCGACACCGTCAGGTTCCTCATCATTGCTGATACCAATACCTTGCAGTCCGCCTTCAGGACAGGCAACATCGACACGATGGCAGCCAACTGGGAAGACGGGCCTAACTTTATCAAGGCTTTACCTGAAATCAAGTACTACCAGAACCCGGCTTTCGGGGGGGCAGGCAACACCTCCATGCGGACGGACAAAACGCCGTTCAATGACATCAGGGTCCGGAAGGCTATGTTCAAGGCTCTTGATTTCAAGAAAATCGCCGAGGCCCTCTACGGGGAGGGGGCCCGGTGGCTGGCATGGCCAATTGCCTACTCGCAGGACTTCAAAGATGCTTATCTGGACGTTACCGATCCGGACTGCCCTGACGAAGTGAAAGACATCTACACCTACGATCCGGAGGCGGCGAAGAAACTTCTGGCAGATGCCGGGTATCCCAACGGACTCAAGGGTAACTGCATCGTGTTGAATGCCACAACAACTATGGACTACTATCAGACGCTACAAAGCTACTGGGCGGCAGCTGGTATAGACGTAACGCTCGATCCTAGGGAACAGGGAGCCTGGTATGTCATTCTGCAGAACCGTAATTATGACTTCATGATGTATGGAACGGGTTCACCCATCACCAACCTCCATCAGGCTGCCTGCATGTCGGGCGAGTCGGGGACTAATCCCTGCTATATCAACGACCCCAAAGTGAACGAAGCGCGGGAAAAGATGATGGCCCTGTCTGTCAAGGATGACCTGGCCGCCGATGCGGTCCACCGGGAGCTTATGAAATACGTTCTTGCTCAGGCCTGGGCTATTCCGAGTCCGGGCGGGGTCTCCTACAGCCTGTGGTGGCCCTGGCTCAAGAACTACTACGGTCCTTTGGCTGTTGGCTACATGAACACCGACAACTGGGTCACCTGGGCCTGGGTTGACCAAGCTCTGAAGAAATCAATGGGATATTAGAAGATCGCCTCTGCTCAGGCAAGCAGGGGACTAAATGTCAGCATCGGACATATCTCTTTTCCACCTCACCCCGAAAAAAATGGGGTGAGGTGGAAACAGAGCGAAGCCACGAATGTGGCTGTATTAAATCTGAAAAGGAAAGTGTTATGCGTGCGTACGCAATTCGGCGAGTCCTGCTCATCTTTCCCACCCTTATACTGTTGACCATAGCCGTCTTCCTCAGCGTCCGCTTCATCCCGGGGGACGTCGTGGACATGATGATCTCCGAGGTCAACATCGAGAATGTGATGAGTTACGAGGAGGCTCGGGATATGCTCCGCGGGCAACTCGGTCTCGACACACCAGTCCACGTCCAATACTGGAAATGGCTCACCAGGATAGCCCAAGGCGACCTGGGTACATCGTTGCGGACTGGCCGCTCCATTACCGAGATGTTTCTCTCCAAAGTACCCATTTCGATCGAGCTAGGCCTCTTGTCGCTGATCACCGGTCTGGTGCTCGCCTTCCCCATCGGGATCTATTCAGCCGTCAGGCAGGACACGCTCCTGGACTACACTGGACGGACGCTTGCCATTCTGATGATGTCAGTGCCCGGCTTCTGGATTATGACCATGGTAATCGTCTTCCCTGCAATCTGGTGGAATTGGATGCCCCCGATGGAATACATCCCATTCACCCAAGATCCGGCGGGGAATCTCGTCCAGTTCATCATTCCGGGGATTATCATGGGGGCGAGTTTCTCCGGCGGCGCGATGAGATTCGTCCGCACGTTGATGCTGGATGTGCTACGCCAGGACTATATCCGTACCGCCTGGGCGAAGGGTCTTTCCGAGCGAACGGTCATCGTCCGGCATGCCCTCAGGAACACGATGATCCCGCAGGTCACCTTGATAGGCATGGCACTTCCAGGACTGATCGGTGGTTCCGTTGTTACGGAGCAGATCTTCAACCTCCCCGGGGTCGGGCGCTGGCTGTTCGAAGCTGTCACCCAGCGAGACTACCCGATCATTTGCGGGATGAACCTGATGTTTTCCACGCTCGTCCTACTCTGCAACCTGGCGGTTGACCTTACCTATGCCTGGCTCGACCCCAGGGTGCAGTACCGGTAGAGGAAGGAGAAAGTAATGGGAGAAAGTGTGACAGTTGCGGCCGCCGTTCAGAAAGAGAAGAAGCACCTTCCTTTCCTCGTTGAGGTCTTCGTCCGGCTGCTCAAAGAGAAGCCACTCGGCACTATCGGAGGCGTTATCGTTATCGTCCTCTTCCTGGTCGGCATTTTTGCTGACTGGCTGGCACCTTACCATTACATGTTTCAGGACCTGGATTACGTCACCTCTCCTCCCTCAGCGAAGTTCCTGCTGGGGACAGACAATCTTGGCCGGGACCTGCTAAGCCGGATCATCTACGGCGCCCGCATCTCGATGATCGTCGGCGTGAGCGTGCCCGCCATCTCGGCCGTTATGAACCTGCTCATCGGAGGCGCCTCCGGCTATTTCGGCGGCAAGATAGACCTGGTGATACAACGCTTCGTTGACACTGTCATGTGCTTCCCCGGACTTGTGATAATGTTGACAGTGGTAGCCATTATCGGCCCCGGGCTGGTCCAGCTCATTCTCTTGCTGGGGATCCTGGGTGGCCTTGGCGGCGGCAACCGGGTGATGCGTAGTTTGATAATCGCCATGAAGGAGAACGTCTACGTGGAGGCGGCCAGAGCGATCGGCGCGCCAGATTGGAGGATCATGCTCAAGCATATTGTGCCCAACATCATGCCCATGATCATCGTCAGCTTCTCGATGGGCATGGGCGGCGCCATACTGGCGGAGTCCACGTTGAGCTTCCTCGGCTTCGGTATCCCGCCACCGTTCCCGAGTTGGGGTGGCATGCTTAGTGGCAACGCCCGGCGTTATATGTTCACCGCTCCCTGGATGGCCATTTGGCCTGGCTTGTGCTTGGCGGTTGTCGTCTGGGGCATGAACATGTTCGGCGACGGCTTGCGGGACGTCCTTGACCCGAGACTGCGGGGTGGCCTGGGAAGCTACAGCTTGAATGCCAAGAAGCTTGAAAAAGTTCTTAAAAAGGTAAGGGAGTAAAATGATACCGGGTGGATTCGTGGTTGATACGCACGTTCCTACCCAACGACAAGGGTAACATTGGCAACGCTTCACAGCATTGAAATAGATGTCATTGAGTAATTCCGTACTCCCACTAGGTCATGCTCTTACGCTCGAGTGTTTTTTTTTGTCCTAAATAAGTTAAAATAGTGTATAAAAACATTAAGTATGGAGAAAGGAGCATTTATCGGATGAGCCGGATTATGACCATGAAAGAGGCAATCTCCAGGTACGTTAAGAGTGGTGACTTGGTCTTTATTGGTGGGATGCAGCACGGAGAGCCTGCTGCGGCGGTACTCGAGATATTACGACAGAGAATAGACCATCTGAAAGTAGTTTCCTGTCTGACAATAACTACTACCTTGTTAATCAGCGAAGGACTAGTCGATAAATTTTACACCGGTTATTACAATCAGGATACTAATAGGTCCTACCCGATGAGTAGGGCAAAGGGTATGGGCAAGTATCCGGTTTTCCAGGAGTATTCTCACTTCGGTATCGCTCAGGCACTTCTTGCCGGACAGATGGGTGTTTCATATTTACCGATGCGCAGTCAGGTTGGCTCGGACATATTAAAATATAATCCGGATATTAGGGTGATAGACGATCCGTTTACCGGTGGAAAAATCGGTGCGGTTAAGGCAATTAATCCTGATGTAGGCATACTGCATGTGCAGCGTTGTGATGAGAATGGAAACGCGCAGAGATTTGGTTCTCTGGGAGTAGACGCCGAGGGAATCAACGCCAGCCGCACCGTGATAATAACCACCGAGAAAATCGTCGATTCCGATGTTATCCGTCGCGACCCGAACCGCACTATTATCCCCGGGTACCGCGTCGCTGCCGTAGTAGAACAGCCATTTGGAGCTTATCCGATGCATCTTGCCGGATGCTATGCCGGTGACTGGGGAGGGTTTATGTCAGGTTTTGCTTCTGAGGACGGGTATGCTCGTTTTATGGAAAAGTACGTTGATGGCGTTAGTGACTGGAACGAGTTTATGAAACTCTGGCGAGAGGAAAAAGGCGAAGAGTATTTCAAGAGGCTTGAGGTGAAGCTGGAACCGAGTGACCCGATATATTCAGGCTGGGAGGTGAAAAAATAATGAGCCAGGATAATTCTACTTTAGATTTTACTGCCAACGACCAGATGATTGTAGCGGCGGCTAAATTGATAAGAAATGACGAGGCGGCATATGTGGGTGTCGGACTTCCGATGTTTGTCGCTCTGCTGGCTAAGCGCACCCACGCCCCCAACTGCACATTCGTTATCGAGAACGGCATAGTTAGGACTGAGAGTTTCGAGTTGCCCGGTGGTACGGATACTCTTGGTACTCAATATCATGCCGATAAACTGGCTGGCCTGAATTATGTCAGTTATCTGGGGCAGGCGGGATACATAAACCTGGGCTTTATCGGAGCCGGGCAGATTGACCGTTTCGGAAATGTTAACGATACCGTTATAGGAGACTATTACAATCCGGTGCACCGTTTTCCGGGGAGCGGTGGTGCCAATGACGTGATGAGCTTCTGTGACCGCACCTGCGTGATACTGAACCAGTCCAAACGTCGTTTCCCGGAGAAGGTGGACTTCGTTACCTGTCCCGGTTATTTTGACGGCAAACCCGGCCGGAGGGAAGAGCTGGGAATAAGACCGGGCACCGGGCCGGTGGCGGTGGTCACTGACCTGGGCTGCTACGAATTTGAAAACGGTGAAATGGTACTGAAGACGATTCATACCGCTTGCGGGGTTACACTGGACAAGGTGAAAGCCGAAACCGGCTGGGACTTAAAAGTTTCTCCGGACTTGAAAGATACACCTTTTCCCACAAAGGAGGAGATGATTATTCTACGTGATACGGCTACACCCCTGTTGGCGATGCGCCGGCGGATTGACCGGGAGACGAAATAAGTAAAAACAATTAAGAGTCAACGAGGTATGATAACAAAATATATAAGTACTGAAGGTATAAGAGTACCACAGTAGATGGCTTTATCGTAGCAATTGTAACTCTTTAAGGAGGTAAATAAATTGGCAGAGAAAGTTAGATGTATAAACCCCACTGGAATTTCAGAACCGGTTGAAACATTTCCTCTGGCGTCGCGCCTGGATACGCTCGACGGCAAAACAATACACTTCAGTATTACAGGCGAGCCGGATATCACCATTCCATTGGAGAAAAAGCTCAAAAAGGAGTACCCCAATGTGAACTGGACGCAGAAAAAAACGTATGCCCCTACCCCGATCCAACTTACCGAAGAGGAGATGAAGACAACGGATGCTGTGATACTGGCGGTATGCTGGTGAAGCGGCGCCGTTTGGGGGCAGTTGCCCTATATAACAAAACTCGAAAAAGCGGGAATACCGACTGTAATAGTCGACCTTGAAGACCAGCATCAAATGGTGAAACAGACGGCATTGCGGTATGGCGTACCCGAGGTCCGTTTTCTACCGGCTTCACGCACATCCCATGGTGAACTGGATGTTGATCAATTTACCGAACCGATGCTCGAGATGCTGACCCGCCCGTTAACTGAGAAAGAGAGACAGAGGGGAAGGTGGTCACCTTCACCGTCCGACAGAATAATATTCGAAGGCACTATGGAGGAAGCCGAAGAATTCTTCCACCAGACAGAATGGGTTCCGCATCCGGTAAATGCCCCTATTGCCATATACACCGACGGTTTGCCCGTGAGGATACCGACGGAAGAGCGGGTGGCTGAAATGCTTAAAGGCACCAGCCACAAGCCGGATGAGCTAATAGTCCACCAACATGATCCGATGAGGGGCTCCAGGAGAAATCCATTCCAATTCCAAAGAGAAGGGATGAGCCCTCCCAGGGATGCCCCACGCGAATTACGCATGGAAGGAATGAGGAGGCGCGGAAAGGGTGACCCGGTCGAATTCCAACCGATGGGCTGGACGGCAACAGTGGAGAAGGTCGCAGCTTGCGCGGTGATGGCAGGCTGTAAGCCCGAATATCTGCCCGCAGTACTCGCTATCGCTGAATCGGGAACATTCATCGGAAGTACTCACACTTTCGGACACTGGCTGTGTGTCAGTGGACCCTTCGCCAAAGAAGTCGGTATGAGCAGCGGCTGCGGGATGCTCGGTCCCGGAAACGTCGCCAATTCAACTATCGGCCGGGCTTACGAAATAATGGCACGTAATCTCGGAGGCGCCATCCCAGGCGTAAACCGCATGACCAGTATCGGCAGCCCGTTCGAGGGCAGTCGCTGCTGCGCCGAGAACGCCGATGGTTTACCACCGGGCTGGGATGGCCTGAACGAAGAACACGGCTACAAGAAAGACGAAAGCGTCGTTATGGTTATCCCTCATGTCAACGACGGCATCAGGGGCGTGCAGTTTTCACCGGGAGGCTACAGGGCATTCCAGAAGAGTGGTCACGGTGGAATGGCAAGGAAGCTTGGGGTTAAAGGTATACCTGGACCGCATAACTGGCTGGAATACTTGATAGATGAATTCTGGGCAGGCAGGGAAGGCGCCAAAACAATCATCATGATTCCTGAGATGGCCCGGCATCTATACGAATATGGCTTTAAGTCCAAAGATGAAGTGTACGAATGGCTTTATAAGAAGAGTTTCATGCCCCTGGGTAAATACAGGCATTTCTCATGGGTGGATCTCGGCACAAACGGATGGATGGGAATTGAACCGAGATCCGGTAAGCACTGGAAAGAACTTTCCGATGATTATATGGTGCCGGCAGCAGAATCTCCTTACGCTTTCTGTATCATTGTCGGCGGTGGAGATGAAGAGGTCAGTCACCAGTTGAGCTCCCCTCAACACCTCGGCATTGACCCGATCTATAGTATAGACGCCTGGCGCTAAGTAAAAAGATTCCGAGTTTTGATGGGAAGAAAATCAGAGAAATATGCAATAAATTAGGGGGAGAAAATGTCAGAGAAAGTCAGATGCATCAGTCCGGTCGGAATAGCAAAATCGGTTGAGACATTCCCACTGGCACCTCGCCTCGATACAATCGACGGCAAGAGTATATGCATGAGTCTTTGCGGTGAACCGGATATCACTATAGCCATGGAGAAAAAACTCAAAAGCGATTATCCCAGCGTGAACTGGACACTTAAAAAGACTTATGGTCTCTTCCCTATAGGATTAACAGATGAGGAGTTGAAAACAACCGATGCCGTGATCCAAGGAGTGCTCTGGTGAAGTAATGCAGTGTGGGAGCAGTTGCCCTATATAGCAAAGCTTGAGAAAGCAGGCATTCCAACGGTACTCATTGATTTCAAAGACCAGTTCAATATGGTGAAACAGACGGCACTGAGGTCTGGAATCCCCAATGCTCGTTGCGTTCATGCATCGCGCATACTCCCCGGACCCCAGGATGTCGATACATGGATGGATAAAGTTATCGAGGCTCTGACAGTCCCTTTAACCGAAAAGGAACAAGTGAGTGAAACGTGGGTACCTACTTCAGATGAAAGAATAATATTCGAAGGCACCATGGACGAGGCTGAGGGATTCTTCCATCAGACAGAATATATCCCGCACCCGGTAAATGCTCCCATAGCCAGGTTCACTGACGGCCTGCCCGTAAGGATACCTACTGAAGAACGTGTAGAGAAAATACTCAAAGGCACCAGCCATAAACCGGATGAGATTGTGACCTATCAATCTGATAGACATAGCTGGAAAGGTCCTGTTAAGAAAGGCGATCCCGTTTTATTCCATCCTATGAACTGGACGGCAACGGTGGAGAAGGTTGCAGCCTGTGCGGTAATGGCAGGCTGTAAGACGGAACACCTGCCTGCCGTTCTTGCTATAGCCGAATCGACCTGCTACATTGCCAGTACTCACACTTTCGGCCAGTGGATGTGTGTAAGCGGACCCTTCGCTAAAGAAGTCGGTATGAGCAGCGGCTGTGGAATGCTCGGTCCCGGAAATGTTGCCAATTCAACTATCGGCCGGGCTTTCGAAATAATGGCACGCAATCTCGGCGGTGCCATTCCGGGAGTAAACCGTATGACCAGTATCGGCAGCCCATTCGAGGGCAGCCGCTGCTGTGCCGAAAACGCCGATGGTTTACCACCAGGCTGGG
>CAYOHA010000026.1:0-17166 GCA_964403625.1 uncultured Dehalococcoidales bacterium
TTTCTGTGGATTCCGCAATTACAATTCCCTCCGCACTCTTGAGGTAGACCACCGGTGTACCAAACGCCCTATCGCAGTAGACTTTTTCCTCATCTAAATATAACCCTAATTCCGTACGTCCTTCCTGGACGGCTATATCAATGTCATTGCCCTCCCCTAAAGACTTGTAGAACTTATTTGTAAATTTTGTAGCCACACTGTTAGTTATTTCATACCGCATAGCAACAACTCCAGGAATCCTAGAATAGACAAGTTTCAGCGCAATACCTCGAAAGGCATCATAAGAGGTAGTTTCTGCGCCTTCGCAGGCGTGGAGGAATATTAGACGTGGCTCATGCCCTCTGAAACATTCAGCAATAACCTCATCCTTAATCCAGGCAGCCTTCTGCGGATCCTTTGCGTCCACCAATGCCAGTTGACCAGCCTCGCCTTCTTTTTCGTACTTCCCATGGGCTATAAAGTGCACTACGTGAAATGGAGATTCTTGTTTTTTGAGGAAAGCCATTAAGCTATTTTTTGTCGGTTGAGAGAGTTCGTTAACTTGAATAGGAATAGATTTTTCAAGCCCTTTAATTGAATCGATTACATCCTTAGCATTAATTATTTTCAGTCCTTTTCCATCAGTATCTTTGGATGGTTTGGACACTACAATCAATATCCGTAAAGGCTTGGGATATCTTTTTCCTTTAAATGTGAGTGGCACGTGCCGCATTAGGACTAACTGGCTGTCAGTAGCGATGAAAAATCCCTCTCCTTCTTCACTGTCGGGATAGTAAAGGTACTCCCAAGGCAATACGGCCAAATCACCAGCATCATCTAAAAACTCAAGCACCACCCGAAGTCGATTGTTTTTTCCGATACCCTCATACTCTTCCTTAAATGCTTTTTTAATTTTATTATCGAAGAGTACATTAAAGAGATGGGTTCCAAACACGGCAAATTCATCTTTATTTTCAATCCTGTTAAGTTTAAGCCAATTTTGAAACATTTTGATATTAATTTTTTCAAAATATCCATATCGCACATCTCCATCAAGATGAATCTCATTGGATTTTATCACCTCAATTTTGGATTGATTTTTTACTGTGATTTTAAACTCATCCATTTCCCGCCCCCCTTGTTTTTATTTCCTGGCTCTAGTCAAACGACCCATATCAAAGGTCGAGTATGCTAGCTTCTTCTCGAATGTAGTCCATTTCTTCCGCTGCTCCTAAGTGAGCTTCTTCAACAGCCTTATTATGCTCCTGGACCATTTCTTGCTTATAACTTTCGCGTAACTCTCCGGACTGCTTAGGAGTCAAATCAGGGCTGAACCTTAGAGTCTCGGCAAGGTCAGTCATAAACGCCTTGGTTACCCGCCAGCTATCTTCTGTGTTAGATTTCATCGCTGCTTTTATCATCCTATCGTAAGCTGGATAGAACGGGAGTGTCGTTAGATCACTCCTTTTTCCCGTTTGAGCAGTGCTATAGAGAACAAAATCGGCAGCGCGGAATGGCTCGGCAGTTGCCAGGCTTTTTCCATAGACGAGCTGGTTCTTACGCACCCATAGTTTGTCATTGTCCAATTTATCCTCAGGTATATTGATTAATGCGAAATAACTCGGTTCAAACTTATCACCGGCGTCTAGGTCGAATTCGCAGCGGTAGCCTATCAAAGGATCTATGGCCTCTAGTCCGGGCAACGCATCGACACCATCCAGTACGACATTGGCTACTTTCAAATAGGTGCCGAGCGCGGTGGCAAAGTCCAGAGCGCTGGCAGCGCTTTCGACGACCTGCAAGAGCTTTTTAGCATAGTTCGTTTGCTGTACGCGGTATAGTACAATAGAGAGAGCCAGACGACCTCCCTGATAAGGATGTAGTCCGGCAACCCGTGTGTCCGAGAAAACCATATGCTCTGGTATCTTCTTTCCAAACTGTTCCATCATCATAGGGCCGACTACAAACGGTACAGCTTGTTTCTCATTACCGTACGTAAATTCAGACACGGTAAACACCATAGGATCGTATGTGCTGAACCATTTCCTGCTATATGGCAGGTACATTTCATTGACACGCACCTGAAAGTAGTGCTCTCGGGGCATAAAATCTATCCCCATTTTTTGCCCCTTATCAACGTGATCTCGAGAGATATCCACACGGGACGGTATTTGCGCCGGGCTTTGACGGATATTATCCCAGATTTCACCGCAACGTTCGTAAAGCGATTTCATAATTCACCTCCTTGAATATTCTACACTCGCTTGGTCTATATAAGTATATTATCTATTGGATGCTTCGCTTCGTCCATAGTCATCTTCCAGCCTCACCACATCTCCCAATTCAGGAGTTGAGACCTCTAGTAAAAAAGTATCCTCAACAGCCTTCATCCGGTGTCTGGTCATTGGCGGTACTCTGAAACAATAGCCAGTTTGGACTTCATTTTGAGTTATCTTCCCATCTTTTCCCTCGATTTCCAGCAAGGCTTTTCCCTCATAGATATAAAGACTTTCATCCTTCTCTTTGTGGTATTGGAGACTGAGTCGGTGCCCTTTCCGGATAAAAAGTAGCTTGCCCGCATATTTTGGAGTAAGAGCAAATAGAAGCTCATATCCCCAGGGTTTTTCTGTTTTTCGGGGAAGCTTATCCTCCATACTCGATTCACCCCTCGGGTATTAGACTCCAGCAAGCTCTCTACCCAGCTTGAGTAGTTTCTCCACTCGAACCAGAGTGCTACTTTCAGCATAAATGCGTAGTAATGGTTCAGTCCCGCTGAATCTGATGAGTATCCAGGTACCATCAGCCAAGGTAAAATGGAAGCCATCGAAGGTGGTGAATTTTGTTACCTTGACTCCATCTATATATGCAGGATGGTTTCTTGTTACGCGTTCGATTATCGTCTGGCGCTCTGCTTCTGGAAAGTCTACATCCACACGGTCGAAATAATGAGGTCCAACCTTGTTGTAAAGGTATTCGATGAGTTGTGAAGGTGTTTTGCCTGTCTTAACCATAAGGTCGAGAAAATAAAGAGCTGCCAGGATTCCATCTCTTTCTGGAGCATGACCTCGAAAACCGTAACCACCGCTTTCCTCGCCGCCAATCAGGGCATTTTCAGTCATCATTAACGGCGCTATATATTTGAATCCTACCGGTGTCTCATGGATCGGTACATTAAAAATTTCAGCCAGACGATAGAGCATACTGGTGGTAGTTATTGTCTTAACGATTGTACCACGTTCGCCACGCACCTCTAAAAGATAAAGACAGAGCAAGGCAAAGACCTGAAGCGTGGTCAGGAAGGTCCCTTTTTCGTCAATGACACCAAGGCGGTCGGCATCGCCATCGGAAGCTATTCCAACGTCAGCCTGTTGCTCTCTAACGGTTGCGGAAAGTTTCGTAAGATTGACGGCAATCGGCTCGGGTCGGATTCCGGGGAAGATGGGATTCCGCTCTTCGTTGATCTCCACTACCTCGATGGCTCCGCCACCTAATAACGATTTGAGGTAGCCGGCACCAGCTCCATACATCGGGTCAACAACAACTTTCAGCCTCGACTGGCGTAGGCTATCAAGGTCAACGAGTCTGGTTATATGTTGCAGATAAGCTGGAGTTAAATCGAGATATTCGACTAAACCTTGTTCTATTGCTACTGACAGGGGTATTTGCTTGACCTGACCGGTAGAAAAGATACGGGTAATATTATTCTCTATCTCGATGGTAACCTCGTCTGGAGCACCGGCACCGTCGCTGGTCTTGAATTTGAAGCCATTCCAGATGGCAGGGTTATGACTGGCAGTGATGATGATAGCCCCGCCTGTTTTTCTGGTCATAGTCCCGAAGCTAATCGTTGGTGTCGGCGTAGCCTTGGGACAGAGGTAGACTTTTATCCCATTACCAGCGACTACCTCGGCGGAGGCTGAAGCGAAATGTTCAGAGGCGAAACGGGTATCATAGCCAATAATCAGTCCCTGACTGGCTAAACCTGCTTGTTTTAGATAATCAGCTACCGCCTGGGCACAAATCCGTACATTGTCAAAGGTGAAGTCCCGGGCAATTATCCCCCGCCAGCCATCAGTACCAAATTTTATTGGATTGTCTATTCTATCTAACCTCCTTATTTTCCTGACGGTATAGATAATCTATCACATATTATACTATTACCTTAATCGAATACAAGATAGGCTAGCCTGGTCGATGCCCATAGGATTATAATAAGCGAGGTATTGGATAGGAGGAGAAAATAAAATGGCGCGAATTGAAATTGACCTGCCTGGCAAATATGCTTTTACAACAAATATACCTATTCGCATTAGCGACATTAACCAGGGAGGGCACCTTAGCTGGGATTCAATGTTTCGTATTATCGACGAAGCACATATCCAGTTTTGGAAATATGTAGGCTACCAGGAGAGGGGAGGCAGGGGTGTTTCCCGTATTATGAGAGATGCCGGTATTATTTACAGGAAACAGGCTTATCACGGACAGACGTTAAGAGTGGAAACAGCTGTCACTGAATTAACTGAAAAAGGTTTTGACCTGGTATTCAGAGTTACCGAGGTGAGCAGTGGGGATGAAATAGCCAGAGCAAAGACCAGCTTTCTTTGCTACGATTACCAGGAGCAGAAAGTGGTACCGGTGCCGTTTGACTTGAGGGATAAGTTTATGAGAATGGTATAATATAATCCAGATCATCTGGCACACATACGGATAAAAGGGGAAAAAACTATATAAATAAAAACACAATACAAACAACAGGAAGGGAGGTAGCTTAATGCCTGAGGTTAGAATCGGAGTTATCGGGGGTAGCGGGCTTTATGATGTAGAAGGGATGGCTGATATAGAGGAGATCAATATCAATACACCCTTCGGTAAGCCGAGTGACTCGATTATTATCGGCAGGCTTGGTGGGGTAGGGATTGCCTTCCTTCCCCGGCACGGAAGGGGACACCGTATTTCTCCTTCCGAACTGCCAAGCAGGGCTAACATTTATGCTCTAAAATCGCTGGGAGTGGAACAAATCATCGCCGTTTGCTCGGCAGGCAGCTTCAAGAAAGAGATTGAGCCGGGACATCTGCTTATCCCTAACCAGCTTATTGACCGCACCCAGAACCGGCTCAACTCTTTCTTTGGCGAGGGTATTGTTGCTCATATCCCCTTTGCCGATCCGTTCTGCCCGGAATTAAGCCAGATTTTATATAACTCGGCACAAGAGGTAGGAGCTACTGTCCATCCTGTAGGAACTCTGGTGGTAATGGAGGGTCCCGCTTTCTCCACGAGGGCTGAATCTAGGCTCTACCGCTCGTGGGGAGCTGATATTATAGGTATGACTGCCCTGCCGGAAGCCAAATTGGCACGGGAGGCTGAAATCTGCTACGCTATTATAGGCTGTGTTACCGATTACGATAGCTGGTGGGAGCGGGCTAAGCCGATTACGGTGGATGTTATACTCAACATCCTGCACCAGAATATTGAGACTACTAAGAGTGTAATAACACTGGCAGTTAGCCGAATACCTGAGAAACGAGAATGTCCCTGTGCTTCGTCGCTTAAGACGGCTTTTGTCACGGCTCCGGAATTGATACCGCCGGAGCAGAAGAAAAAACTCAAGTTAATTATAGGTAAATATATAACGTAAAATAACTATATTACTATGACTGATACGAACTTTGGCTGTTTACCAACTATGATTGGCAGTATGCCTCATACTGACCCGACTAAGGCATGTTCGCAGGTTGTACGTTTTCTCAAGGATATCCCTGCCTGGCCTCAGTTGCCCAATCGCTCCTTCCTGGAGAATATGTATGTCCAGTATAGCGAAGGCTTTCCCGGGGTGGTTATTGGAGGAGAGAGAATCTATATAGACCGTTCACAGAACCTTGATAAGCAATTGGAGCAACTTTATGCTGCCTATCTGGAGAATGATTATAACAAATTCCCCATTAGTCGGGACTATGCTGCTGGTCTACATACTTTCCTCAGTCTGGAAAACCTGTCTCCCCGGGCTGTCAAGGGGCAGGTTACCGGACCGGTTAGCTGGGGGCTAACTGTTACTGATGCTAATCGCCGTTCGATAATTTATGACGAAACCCTGGCGGATGCTGGTGCCAAGCTACTCAGGCTAAAAGCGAGCTGGCAGGAAAAGATACTAAGCGAGCTATCAAAAAGGACAATAATTTTTGTGGATGAACCCTATATGTCATCTTTTGGCTCGGCCTTTGTTTCCATATCAAAAGATAAGGTTGTCGAACTGCTTGAGGAGGTTTTTAGCGGAATTAGCGGACTCAAGGGAGTACACTGCTGTGGCAATACTGATTGGTCGGTCTTGCTGGATACCAGCACTAATATTCTGAGTTTTGATGCCTATAACTATGCCCAATCTCTGAGTCTTTATCCTGCCGAAGCGAAGAAGTTCTTAGATAAGGGTGGAGTTATTGCCTGGGGGATTGTTCCCAATGAGGAGGAAGCGCTGGCTGAAGAAACAATAACCAGCCTTAAGGACCGACTGGAGGAAGCAATGGCGCCTTTCACGAGAAATGGCCTGCGCTTTAAGCAATTAATTGAGCAGGGACTGCTCACTCCCAGTTGCACTTTGGCATCTCTAAAGAATGAGGAAGCATCTGCTAGAGCCTTGGAGCTACTGACTGAATTATCAGCAACAATAAGGAAGCGCTATCTTTAAGAAAGGATAATAATGGAGTGCCGGATTGAAGATAATCAAGACAAGTGTACTTGCACCTATGAACCGTGTTCCAGAAAAGGCAGGTGTTGTGAGTGTATTTCTTATCACCTTAAGTCTGACGAACTACCTGGTTGTGTATTTCCTCCTGAGGTAGAGAAGACTTATGACCGTTCTTTCAGCAGGTTTGTTAAAGTATATCAAACCAGAAACGATAAAAAATAAAAGAAGAGTAGAACTGGATATGAACAAGACAAAGAGAATGGCCGTGCTTAAACACCGGCGTAAGGCAAAGAAGCAAAAAGAAAAGAAAAAATCAGTAAAAGCTAAAGCTAAAGCCTGACCATCCGCCTTTGGAAACAGGAATATATGAAGCAGGTCTATTTGCTCACTGGTAGACCGGGGACAGGCAAGACCAGCCTTATCAAGCAAGTGGCTTTCTATATGAAAGGTAAGGCTGGGGGTTTCTATACAGAGGAAATAAGGAGTCGGGGAGTAAGAGAAGGTTTCAGGTTGATTACTCTGAATGGCGAGGAAGCCGTACTTGCCCATATCAGTATTCACAGTCCGTATCGGGTGAGTAGATACGGAGTTGATATTGATGTCCTGGATCATATCGGTGTTCCAGCGCTAAATAACGCAATTCAGGAATGTGATTTAGTAGTCGTTGATGAAATAGGCAAAATGGAACTGTTCTCAGACTCCTTCCGAGAAGCTGTTTTAAGGGCAATTAACGGTGGGAGGAGAGTTTTAGGAACCGTCTTGCTTAGTCCTAATCCATGGACGGATGCTATCAAGCGTCATTCCCAGGTAAACTTGATAAACCTGACCAGAGATAACTACCAGAGGGTATTTGCAGAATTACTTCGCTGGCTGGGAATCACTGAATTTCTCAAACTATAGTATAATGTTCCTTGAAATTCATTAGTAAAACAAGAGGTTTTTTTATGTCTGAATTACCAGAAATGGTTAAAGCTCTACTGGATCCCAAAATCTACCCTGATGTTACGTCGAAGGTGGAATTGATGCAGACCCAGATGTCGTTTGTTTTTCTGACTGGTGACTATGTCTATAAAGTAAAGAAGCCAGTGGACTTGGGCTATTTGGATTATACTACTCTGGAAAAGCGTCACTTTTATTGTCAACGGGAGGTTGAGCTTAACCGGCGACTTTGCCCATGTGCTTATCTAGGCGTGGTCTCGATCACTGAAGAAGACCATAATTTTTCGATCAATGGTGAAGGGAAAGCTATTGAGTATGCTGTCAAAATGCGACATCTACCCCAGGAAAGGATGCTGAATATTATGCTGACCAAAGGTCGAGTATCAGCGGAAATGATGACCGATGTGGCAAAAAAGGTGGCGGAATTTCACCGAAAAGCAGAGACCAATGCCACTATTAGTAAGTATGGTGACCTTGGTGCTATTATTACAAATACCGAGGAGAATTTTAACCAGACAATAAAATATATTGGTAACACTATTTCTCAGAAAAGCTATAGGCACATTAAAGACTATACCAATAGTTATATCGAGAAAAATGTTTCCCTGTTTTACGAAAGAATAGCCGATAGCAAAATAAGAGACTGCCATGGTGACCTTCACACTGCCCACGTTTGTTTTACCGATGACATCTGTATCTATGATTGCATTGAGTTCAATGACAGGTTCAGGTATTGTGATGTCGCCTCTGAAATATCTTTCCTGGCAATGGATTTGGATCGCTATGATAGGGCTGACCTGTCACAAGTCTTCGTTGATGCGTATCTAGCTTTCAGCGGGGATAAAGGATTAACCAAATTGCTTAACTATTACAAATGCTACCTTGCTTATGTTCGAGGCAAGGTGGAAAGCTTCAAATTCGATGACCCTCACGTTTCGGAGGAAGAAAGAGCTGGTACTCTTGTTGCTGCCAGGAAGTATTTTGAACTGGCTGAGTCGTATATATAGAGATAAGATTGATGTTAAACGAAATACTACTTTACATCGGAGCTGGTATTATTACTATATGGGGGGTGGCTCTCCTTATCGCGACTAAAGCTATCGTTAAAGGCTTTGGGGCAATATCGGAAGATAACAGGAAAATCATTACCATGGAATCAATTGCCGAAGGTCTTACCCTTTGCTTTATCGGTATACTTGTATTGCTGGTCACTATTTTTACCGGAATTCAAAACGAGGCAACCCGTATCTTATATCCTGCCTGTGCTGTGATGCTTCTTATTATGGCAGTATTAACTTTAGCAACTGGTGCAAGAACATCAATCTTACCCTATAAAATTTGTCCTGTGGTTAAGACGATTGTTGCCGTATTGTTTTTCCTGAGTATTACATTATAAAAGTGAAGAGACATACTTGAGAAGAGTGTTATGAGAAAATTTCAAATCAGACCACTGAATACAAGTGATCATGAATGGGTGGCAAGTCTTCTTGTGGAAAACTGGGGTTCCACTAAAATGGTTACAAGAGGGAAGATTTTCAGTGCTGATAGACTTCCTGGATTTGCAGCAATACAGGAGAATAAGCCGGTTGGTCTGGCAACATATAGAATCGATGGTGACCAGTGTGAAATCACTTCTCTGAATAGTCTGGAGGAGAGGGTTGGTATCGGGACTGCTTTAGTAGATGCTGTGAAAAATGTTGCCACTAAAGCTAATTGTAAACGTGTGTGGCTAGTAACGACCAATGATAATACGACAGCACTTCGTTTCTGGCAAAAGAGAGGCTTTCTACTCGTAGCCGTGTATCGTAACGCCATAGCGGAATCACGACGGCTGAAACCGGAGATTGGTCTGGTCGGGATGGATGGGGTTCCACTTAGGGATGAAATCGAGCTTGAGTTAATCCTATAGAAGGAGATGACGACTTGAAAAAACCCTTCTTAAAATTCGTGGAAAAGGAATTGGGTAGTAGATTCTTGCTTATTGCCTGTGGGCTTCCTGGCACCTGGAAGACTGAGACCACTGAAGAAATTGCCCGGCTCAAGGGATACCCACTCCTTAGAAGCGACCTTATCAGGTTGGAGGTGCTGAAAGGTGAGGATGTATTCGATGAAAAAGTCGCTTCGGACATGAGTAAACGGACCTTGGTCTATGATGAAATGTTCCGACGGGTAGATGAGACTCTTAGCCAGAGTTATGGTGTGATACTCGATGCTACTTTCGTCACCCAGTCTTTAAGAAGACGTGCTGCAGGAATAGCTGGGAAACACAAGCTGACTTTTATAATTATGCAGACAGACTGCCCGCAGGAAGTATCAATCAGGCGTATATTGAGTCGGACTAGGGAGAATTATGAGTCCAACGCCTTAACTGAGCAAGCTTATCTGGACAACAAGAAGAGGTTCGAAAAGGTGGATTTGGACGACCTTAAAAGCCTTTATCCAAGCCTGCCAGTTACCTACTTAATAGTTGATACCCGGTATGATCAACCGGAAAACTGGTACATCATTGGTGTGGAGAAGAGATAATTATGAAAATAGACCTCCACATCCATACCTGTACCGGTTCGGATGGGGTTTTCTCCGTAGAAGAGGTCTTCAGGGAGGCGAAAAAGAGAAAAATCAATTTGATGTCAGTAACTGACCACGATTCTATAGCCGCGCAGGAGAAGGCAATCATTTTAGCTAAAAGTTATGGTATAGACTATATTACTGGTATTGAATTGAATGTGACGTTCCAGCATGATAAAGGCAGAAAAAATGACAATAGTCCTCAAGCTAAACCAGCTAGTCCTACCTCCCTGGATTTTCTGGGATACCAGTATGACATTCACAATCAGGAGTTAATTTATAGACTTGAAATGTTGAGAGAGCATAGAGAAACCAGAGCACGTCAAATTCTGGAGAAACTGAATATTGAATTCGATAAAGAAAAAATCGAAAAACTAACCGGTGAGGACATAAAAAAAATACAGGAAAGTGTTGATGGTGCCTTTGGGCGTCCCCACATAGCCAGATACCTAGTAGAAAAGGGGATTGTCAAAAGTCATCAGGAAGCTTTTGATAAGTATCTGGTCAGGTGTGACATCCCCAAATACCCTCTTTCACTTGCTGAAGCATCGAGCTTGGTCAGGAACGCTGGAGGAGTACTGGTACTTGCTCATCCCAATGACCCTAATGGGACATCTCTGATAAGCACAACCACCGACCTGGTAAAGCAGACAGATATCATTAAAAAAAATATGCTGGAATATATTGACGGTATTGAATGCTGGCATTCAAGACATGATGATAAAACTACAGAACACTACGTGGAATTTGCCAGAAAGTATAACCTCCTTATAACCGGAGGTTCTGATTGTCACCAGAAACCTGTAATTATGGGCACACTGGACATACCTGATTACGTTGCTTTACAGTTCCGGTAAAAAATGATAACTGAGATATTTTGAGGAGATCTAAAATGGCATTTATTCAGCCGTATTTTCTCTCCAGACTTATGATAAAATGTTAACTCAAGAGTAGTATATTTAGAGTGAGGGCAGAACGCGTAAAGTGAATAAAAGAGGAAGGCCGTTAAAGAAAGAGGCAGAGAAGCACCCTCTTCACGGGCAATTTAATGGTGAAGTCCCCTGGCTGGACGGGTGTCAGGAGTATAGTAGAGAGACGTGCCTGAATTGTCCTGTGCCGCTAGAGGAGTGTCCGGCAGAAAACCCTCGTCTTCATAAAGGCGGTCGACCGAAGCAAAGTAAAACAGGATAAGGAGTAATAAATGACCTCAGCCAAAAACTACGATATCAAAGACCCGTCCTTGGCTTCATCCGGCAGGCAACGAATTGAGTGGGCATCCCGTGAAATGCCAGTGGTGAAGCTTATCAGAGACAGGCTTTCTAGGGAGAAGCCTTTTACTGGAATCCGGATTTCTGCCTGCTTACATATCACCACCGAAACAGCAAACTTAGCGCTCGCCCTTAAAGAAGGGGGAGCCGATGTTATTCTCTGTGCTTCTAACCCTCTCAGCACTCAGGATGATGTTGCCGCTGCGCTGGTGAATTATGGTATCCAGACCAATGCTATCAAGGGTGAAGACGAAGAAACCTACTATAAACACATCAATGCTGCCCTCGATAATAGACCCCATCTGACTGTAGATGATGGCGCTGACCTGGTTACTACACTTCATAACAAACGGAATGATTTAATCGTAGAAGTCATCGGGGGTACTGAAGAGACTACTACTGGTGTCATAAGGCTTCGCAGTTTGGGAAAAGAAGGTGGACTAAAGTATCCAATAATTGCCGTCAACGATGCCCAGACCAAGTACCTGTTCGATAACCGTTACGGCACCGGCCAGAGTACCATTGATGGTATCACCCGCGCTACCAATATCCTGTGGGCAGGTAAAAAAGTGGTTGTTTGCGGTTATGGCTGGTGTGGACGCGGCATAGCCATGAGGGCTAAAGGGTTAGGCTCACATGTTATCGTGATTGAGGTGGAACCGGTACGGGCTCTGGAAGCAGTTATGGATGGTTTTCAGGTAATGCCCCTGATCGAGGCGGCTAAGGAAGGCGACATCTTCATTACTGCTGCTGGAAATAAAAATGTTATTGATAAAGCGCATCTCCAGGTGATGAAGAATGGAGCTATTCTGGCTAACAGCGGGCATTTTAATGTCGAGATTAATATACCGGGTCTGGAAAGCCTGACTCGCGATAAGAGAAGGATCCGCCCCTTTGTTGATGAGTATAATCTAAAGGATGGACGTCGCTTATATTTGCTGGGTGAAGGAAGGTTGATTAATCTGGCGGCGGCCGAAGGTCATCCAGCCAGTGTTATGGATATGAGCTTTGCTAACCAGGCATTATGTCTAGAATATCTGGTGAAAAACAGGGGAAAGCTCAAGCCTGATGTCTATCCGGTGCCGCAGGAGATTGATAAGCGGGTAGCAAGGTTTAAGTTAAACTCAATGGGCATTGATATTGATACCTTAACGCCAGAACAGGAGAAATATCTTACCAGTTGGCAGGAAGGAACATAGAAGATTTAGCAACCTATCCCCCTGTCCCCCTTCCCTCGTTATAGGGTGTTAAAGAGGGATGAAGTCCCTCTTAGTCAATCAAATCCCCTTCCCCTTACAAAGGGGAAGGGGTAGGGGATAGGGTTGTAAAATTGACAAGAATATAAAATATAAGTTTATGAAATGACTTTAATGAGGAATAGAAGGGAGAAAGATGACTAATAGTTTTAATAGTTCGCTAAAATATCTGTTTACCTCTGAATCGGTTACCGAGGGACATCCCGATAAGCTATGTGACCAGATAGCAGATGCTATTCTGGATGCTATGCTGGAACAGGACCCCTATTCACGAGTAGCCTGTGAAGTAGCGACAACTACCGGACTGGTAATTGTTCTTGGCGAGATTACGACCACCTGTTATGTTGATATTCCTCAGGTAGTGCGGGATGTGGTGAGAGATGTCGGTTACATATATCCGGAATACGGCTTCGATTATCGTTCCTTCGGAGTGCTGGATGGCATTAAGGAACAATCCGCAGATATTGATCTGGGAGTAAGCAAGTCACTGGAGGTAAAAAAAGGCATAGCCAGTGATGACTTTGACAGGGTTGGTGCCGGTGACCAGGGGATGATGGTTGGCTTTGCCTGTTTAGAAACACCCGAGCTTATGCCGTTGCCTATTTCTTTGGCGCACAAACTATGCCGTCGGCTAGCTCAGGTAAGAAAGGATAAAACTATACGTTACCTTCGTCCTGATGGCAAGTCGCAGGTAACCGTTGAATATAGTAACGGCACTCCTAAACGGATAGATAGCGTTGTTATTGGAGCTCAGCATAATCCCGATGTCAGCCATGATCAAATCGAGAAAGATATTATCAAACATGTTATTAAAGCAGTGATTGAGCCTTCGTTGTTGGATGATAAGACCAAATTTTATATTAATGCTACCGGGCGGTTTGTTATTGGTGGTCCGGTATCCGATACCGGCTGTACCGGGCGCAAGATTCTGGTTGATACCTATGGTGGGATTGCCCGGCATGGCGGCGGTTCTTTCTCAGGCAAAGACCCAACCAAGGTTGACCGCTCGGCAGCTTACGCCGCCCGGTATATAGCTAAGAACATTGTGGCGGCGGGACTGGCTGAACGTGTCGAGCTTCAGGTTTCCTATGTCATCGGTGTCGCCCATCCCCTTTCTGTCTCGGTTGAGACCTTCGGCACGGCTAAGGTCGACCAGGAAGTTATATCGGCCTTGATTAATAAGCACTTTGACCTGAGACCCGGAGCCATTATTCGGGACCTTGACCTCCGTCGCCCCATCTACAGGCAGACGGCTGCCTACGGTCACTTCGGGCGGGAAGACCTCGACCTCCCCTGGGAAAAAACTGACAAAGCCGAGATACTGAGGAGGGAGGGATTGGGGAAGTAGTAAATTATTTCAGAGAATCAGAGAGGTGAACAGTGGGGCTTCCCATTGAAGACGACGTCGAAATATCCCTTGGTTGGGGTTGGGGGTATCTTGAAGAATATATAGATAAAGTGGAAGCCTCCTTAAAAGAGGCTACAAAGCGTTTTGAAGCAAGTGCTAAGAGGATAGATGAAGATAGTGCATTCGATTACCAATTATACTATGATGAGTTACCTTACATTCTCCGTAATTCCTTTTTCGTATCTGCTTATTCCCTGCTTGAATATGACCTACGTATGATTTGTAAAAATATTAAAGATAAGAATAAGCTTCCGATTAGTTTGAATGACTTAAGGGGTAATATATTAGATCAAGTCAAGCTTTTCTTGCAGCAGATGCAAATAGATCTTGCATGTGAAAATATAACTTGGGAAGAAATCATCAACTACTGTCTAATCCGTAATTGTATCGTTCATAATAATGGCTTTATTAAGGAAGATAACAGAGACCTAAAAGAATATGTTAAGAAAAAAGGTTTAATGAAGGAAAGAGAAATAGTTTTTGACGATGTTGTTGAAAAAGAGATCGGATTGACGGATAATTTTTGTAGAGAAGCTGTAAAAACTATGGATAAGTTCATCATTGATACCTATAAAACCTCAATAAGAAAAAATAAATGAAGTGGAGTAAGAAGCACTAAATAGATGGTAAAGCAACCTCTTAGATGATTAAGCAGTATTACGTTTATATCGTCACCAATAAAACGAATAAGGTATTGTATACTGGAGTAACCAACGATCTGAAAAAGAGGATTTATGAGCACAAAGAACACCTGGTTAAAGGATTTACCAGTAGGTATAACGTTTATAAGCTTGTATATTATGATATGTGTGAGGATATAGAGAGTGCTATTCTGAGAGAGAAGCAAATTAAAGGGTGGGCAAGGAAGAAGAAAGTTTCTCTCATTGAGTCAATGAATCCTGAATGGAAGGACTTAGGTATAGAGTAGTCTGCCAATCTGAAAGAGTGAAGCAATTGAAGAATCTAAAAGAGTGAGACCCTTCGCTACGCTCAGGGTGACAGCAAAAAAGTCGATAGAATAAGATAAGCGAAACCTTTATATTAATCATCTTAATCAGATAGATTAAAGGTGGATGAAGGTCTCTTAATAAAAATGTATCAGACACATACTTCCGCACAATTTTTAGTGTAATTTGCTTATTTTTGCGTAATTTTTGCTATCCTTACCCTTATTGGACAGCCTGTATAAGGGGATTTCTCTAAATGTCATTCTGAGGAACGAAGTGACGAAGAATCTCAACCCGAAGGAAATTAAAAGGATTCTTCACTGAGCATAGAATAGTAGAAAGATGATAATTTTAGGTTAAAGCGCTTAATACAGGAAGTTACATATTGCACTAAGTTTCTAAACTATTCCCCTCATCCCCTCCCCAAAAGGTTCCCTTATTATACCACGCTCGGTGATGAGGGCGGTGATGTACTTATATGGGGTGACGTCGAAGGCTGGGTTTTTAACTTCAATGCCTTCGGTTGCAATTCTTAACCCTCGAACGTGAGTTACCTCTTCAGGCTTTCTTTGTTCGATGGGGATTTCTTTTCCCGAAGGCAGGGAGGCGTCAATAGTAGTAGTAGGGGCGGCTACATAGAAGGGGATTCCGTTCTCTCTAGCCAGCACTGCCAGAATGTAGGTGCCAATCTTGTTGGCGGTATCACCATTAGCGGCGATTCTATCGGCACCGACGATAACGCAGTCAATCTCACCACGACTTAAAAAGTAGCCAACCATTGAGTCGGTGATGAGGGTGACAGGAATGCCAGCCTTCTTCAGTTCCCAGGTAGTCAGTCGTGCCCCCTGGAGGAGAGGACGGGTCTCGGTGGCGAAGACTTTTATCTGCTTGCCCTGCTCCTTTGCCTGTATAATTACTCCCAGGGCAGTACCGTAGCCGGTAGCAGCCAATGGTCCGGCATTACAATGGGTCAGGATAGTAAAGCCATCTTTGATCAAGGCGGCACCGAACTGGCTAAGCTTTCTGGTTGCTTCAGCTTCCTCCGAGTGTATCTTAATCGCCTCTTCAACCAGAGTTTTTTTAATCTTCTCCACTCCGCCCCCGGATTTGGCTATCCTGTTCATCCGTTCGATTGCCCGGAAAAGGTTCCTGGCGGTGGGTCTGGTGCTGGCAATGGTCTGGTTTACCTGTCGGAACTTCTTAAGAAAATCTTCCTCTGAACTGGACACAATTTCGAGGGCGCCGAGCGCGATGGCATAAGCTCCGGCTACTCCGATAGCAGGTGCTCCCCGTATTTCCAGTTCCTTGATGGCTGAAGCTACATCCTGATACCGGCTTAACTCCAGATACACCTCTTCCTGTGGAAGTCTGGTCTGGTCTAGGATTTTAACCCTATCACCGAGCCATTCGATTGGTTGTACCAGCATCTAACTCCGCATTGTCCTCCTGAAAAGTATTATGCCGAGGAGAAAGACAACCACTGCCCAGCCGGCCAGAAACAGGAAGTCGGTAGTAACTCCCTCAATCCCGACTCCCCGGGTGATGATACCCCTAGCGGCACTAATAGAATGGGCATATGGGAAGGCATTGGCTATGTTTCTGAGATACGAGGGTAGCATTTCTATGGAAAACCAGCACCCGGAAAGCATTGCCAGTGGCATCGAAAACAGCCAGCAGAGTGGCTCTGCCTGAGCTTCAGATTTAGAGAGCGAACCAATAACCATGCCAATACCAATGCTGCACAGACCGGTAAGAAAGAAAATAAGAAACGCAATCCATAGACTGCCGACGTAATCCATTCCGAAAGCCCAAGCAATAACCATAAAGAGTATTATCTGCGCGATAGCAATAAAAATCAGACACAAGGAGTAGCCTGAGATGAAATCAACAGGTCTGGTCGGAGTAGTCAAAAGACGGGAGAGAAATCCCTTTTCCTTATCGTGTACTATTATACGGGCTGAGGTTGGAATCATTATTAAAAGGCCAAAAATGATTATGCCCGGAGCGATGAAATCAACGTACGTTATTTTAGTTTCTATGTGGATGGGATTAGCATCGATAGTTACCGGTATCTCGATACGGGCGAAGGAGCGGGTAACGGTATTTACTGTAGCTATTAGCT
>CAYOHA010000027.1:0-16778 GCA_964403625.1 uncultured Dehalococcoidales bacterium
TTTGTATTTTTGGTGCTTAATTTGCACGATTTTGACGTTATGTGTCAATTATTTTAGGTAATTTAGAGCATAACCAATATTCAATACCTTGATAAAACTTTTATTTAGGGTAAAGATAATAGGCAAATAGTGAATATGTTATCTTCGACGGGAGATAACGAAGAGGGGGAAACGACCTCCGTGTAAGACAGCAGAGAGGCTTCCCTCTCTCTTTTTACTGAAGGTCGCTGAACCCCATCTGGGTTATGGTATTTGCTTTAAAAAGGAGTAGCGAAATGAAGATTTTCGGGCTAAAAATACGCAGAAAATCAACGAAGGTAAGAAATTAGAGAACAACAACAAACCCCTGGCTGTAGAATGCGGCGAAAGAAGGATCCGCAAAAGAGCTGGTAAAGAAGCTCCAGGAAGATAATCCTGTAATTCAGGCAGCTATCATACATTATGCCACCGGCGTTGAAATCAAGCCTGAAGATATCAAGGTTCTGTCGGCTGAAGAAAGACTTGAAGCAGAGATAGCCAGAGAAGCTATGAAAGATATTACTAAGGATGATGATTTCATGACTAAAGCGAAACAGTGTCTCCCGGGCAAGATGTATAAAGGCAGAGGGCATACGCGTTATTATCCCGAGGCGGATGGTGAAGAATATTACCCGTTTTATCTTGGTTCAGATGGGAATATCAATAATCCTCTTGTAATGATTGAAATAGTTGAAGCGCTGAAAGACAGGCGGGGAGGTGATGGAACATTATCCAAGATAACTGAATCGCCAACTCTAGTAGAATTAATCTGAGCGATTTTA
This sequence comes from uncultured Dehalococcoidales bacterium, assembly GCA_964403625.1. Classification (GTDB taxonomy): domain Bacteria; phylum Chloroflexota; class Dehalococcoidia; order Dehalococcoidales; family UBA2162; genus CAYOHA01. Next base: position 801 of record CAYOHA010000027.1, read on the forward strand.
AGTAATTGTGATCTCGATGTCACAATCTGGACGATTGTTAATCAATTCTTCAAATCCTCATATTTACCGTTAATAAGCGGGTGTTTAAATCCCTGGACGAATTGAAGACAAAAAGGTAGTAGTGAATTTCTGATTAAAGCATATCCAACCTTGTATAATCGACCACTCTCTTCTAGAATCTACCCTTATAGAGGGTAAAAACAATACTACGGCTTCGTTATGATAAAAGGTCTCTTATCTTTCTTACAGATTAGCTGTATCGTATGGTTGCCGGATATAGCCGCCGTCGGCATGCCGCCGCCTGGGTTGACCCACTGCCCAGCCATGTAAAAGTTGTCCAGCCCGGGAAGGGTCTTGCGCATTGATGAAGTGATTGATTCGATGCTGAACATCCATCCTTCGTAAGCCCCCCGCCAGTTGCCGGTATAGCGTTCCCAGGTTATGGGAGTAGCGACATCACGCATTTCCACCTGCGCGGTGATGCCCGGGAAACGCTGTTCCAGCCCGGCGATAACGTCATCGGCGATCCTTTCCTTCTCCGCTTTATAGCGTTCCTGATCCTCGTGTAAAGTTTTCCAGTAATCGTAATCGGTAGCGAACGCGACCACGGCCACGTTTTTACCGGGAGGAGAGAGGGTGGGATCGAAGTTATAAACATTTACATTCAGAGTTTTTTCTTCCTTCCCTGCAACAACTATCGGTTTATCGAGCGGATAACGTGTTCCGCCGATAGAGGGGGGAACGTCATTAAAGGGACGGTTTATCCCCAGTGCCACGTATACCAGCGGCTTGAAAACATTAGGGTGTTCATACCTGTGCTTTATCTCGTCGTCGATATATTTACCTTCAAGCATATCGAATATTGTGGTGCGGCCGTCGGCGGCGGAGATAACCCAGTCGGCCCGGTGTTCCGTCCCGCCGGTCAGCTTTACACCTACGGCTTTGTTATTTTCGACCAGTATCTTTTCAACCCTGGCATTTACGAGCAGTTCTCCCCCTAGTGCCTTATAACGCCGTTCGATAGGCTCAACTAGGGCCAGCGCCCCGCCGATGACATAGCCGGCAAATTTCCGGTGCTGTATGGCAAGCGCCATCGACGACACTATCAGGGGAAGTTCACTGCCGAAGGCAAGCACAAAGACTTCACGCAGATAAGGGTTTTTAAAGCGTTGGGCATACTCCTTTGTGGTTATCTTGCCCCATTTGCGCATTATGTTCGCAAGGGGGAGCATCTTTATCACGGTAAATTTATCGAAGAAATTATTGAGTTCGGACGGTTTACCCACCGGAAAGTCGAGATTTACGGAACGCAGTATTTTAGTGAATTCTTTGATAACGCCTTCATCTTCCGGTGCCATCTCCACCAGGTACTTCTCGAAGCGGTCGGCATCGCAATAGACGTAAAAAGCTCTACCCTCTCTATTCTCGATTACGGCGTTCAGGTCGTGGTTATAAATCTTCCAGTTCTGTGTTGCCCCCAGTTCCTCCCAGACTTGATAATTACCGGACCCGGGTTTAGTCCCCATCAGCCAGTTCATCGCGCCGTCGATAGTGTACCCCTTGCGCTTCCAGGCAGTGGCGACCCCGCCGGTGATGCTGTGCATCTCGAAGATAGACGTTTTATAACCGTTCATGCGGCCGTAGCAGCCGGCAGAAAGTCCGGTAAGCCCTCCTCCTATGATGATGATTGATTTATCCACCCCCCTCCTCCTTTAATATATATTCATGTGAATAGTAAGCGTATTCTACCACTAACAGGAACTTTCGGGTATATAGTGAGTAAATTGATATAAGAATATGAGTATTGAATTATTGAATCGACAAGAGACAATGAACAATCCGCCCTAATGTGACGCTGCTAAGGTATTATTATCGCCTATAGCTTGTCTTCGTGTCTCGTTCCAATTTCTACCGCGCTGTACGAGGCTACCTGCCCGTATCAGCTAATAGTCGTTTCAGTTCATCGATGTTGACTTTGTACTTTATCGCACTCATCGGAATGCGATTCAGCTGCCTATTGATTTCGGACAAATCGGCATTAGCCAGTCCGCCCATCGCGTATATCATGGATTTGATTTGGAAAGCCAGGTCGTTCATAGACCCCAGAATGCTACGGCTGTTTGTCCTTGCAATCACGATGTGCTGGTGTTCCCTCAACACATACTCGATCTGCGGCTCGGCGAATCCCTCAGTCATCAGACTCTTAAACAAACCCAACCTGAACACCTCTTCGAAGTTTTCTAATATTGGTTTCTTCATCGAGGGCAGGAAGAATGAATACAGGGTCTGATTGTTGGTGAACAACACGCACTTTTTTCGATCTACCCATAAAAGGTTGGCATGCCAATCGCACCAAGTGGAAGACTGATATGGTCCGTTCGTTGGTTTGGTTTTAAGCTCGGTCAATAACTTGGCGGTACATCTTATTATTCCCATGACTCTTGTTATCCAGTTTGCGGATTGCCGTCAATTCGCCAGTCGTCCCAAGGTCTATTGTTCGACTGTAATTATAAACCATTTTTAGGATATGCGACATGTGCCTTGGGAAATAATCGAACGTAACTTTTCGCTACCTTGTTGGATAACTTTTTACTATAATGTTACCTTAGCACAAATATCGGGATGTTTGCCCAACGATGCTTATAGCTACTCAATACCTTTTACTTTTTCTATTTGAAAAAGGTTACCAAAGGGTGAACATCGGAATTTATACAATTCTCGGCAGGAATTTACTGGCTTCCCTTACTAGGGGGTACATTTCTTTCTACCCTTCAGATATAAGGCCTTTGATTTGTCTTCCATTAGTTGAACTTCTTCTCAAACAATAATTCGGGAACCGTCTAGTAAGGTCCAGTTTAAGTAATGTGATTACCCAAAATTAGCTTCAAGTCTGGCAGTCTCCCTAAGTCTTTAGCTGATTTCCTTCACATCGCATGGTAATAACATTACCCGCAGGTTCAGCCAAACCTGAAAAAACCAACACCTTGCTATCCGCATTCCAAAGTCTATAGCGACTACCTCCATCGCAGTGTGCTCAAGAGCACTGTCATGGCAATTGGCCCGGCCCAAGGTCGGCAAATTGCATTAGGGCACGTCGCCCGATTTAATACGTACTGGAATTCCAGCGACCATGAGGTAGACTTCATCGGATTGCTGTGCTAGCATTTGGTTTGCCCTGCCGAGAAAATCACGGTATAGCCTGCCCATCCGGTTCTCCGGCACCAAGCCCAGACCGACCTCGTTGCTGATAATCAAAAAAGAGGCATTTACTTTTTTCATGGAATTCTGAAGCTGCCTAATCTCCGCCACGACATCTTTTTCCAGCACCGCCTCGCTAATGGTATCAAATTGGTTCTCATCAAAGCGGCATAAAATATTACTTATAAGTAATGTGATGCAATCTATGATGACCAGCTGGGCATCGCCAGCATGTGCTTCAATTTGTGTTCCAATATTTGTGGCAGCTTCAAGCGTACGCCAGTCTGCGGGTCTATCTTGCTTATGCCTTTCTATCCGCAGACACATATCTTCATCGTCGGCGGTTGCCGTAGCCACAAACAGTACCTGGGTCGCATTCCTGCGGGCATATTCCTGGGCGTAATGGCTTTTACCGCTGCGCGCACCGCCTAAAAGCAGAACGATTTTCCTCAATGGTACTTTCCCCATGATTTTTGTACCAGTTCTATATTTTTGATGTCCCAGAACCAGTGCTTGTCTCTTTTTTCTATTTCTGCATCCCGAATTTCAAGTCGTTTTTTGAAAATGGGGCCATCTATCACTAGAGTGTGGAATTCACCTGCCTCGCCACAGGGAGTAATGTCTTTATTAAAATCAGCAATGTCTTTAAGAAAGCTCCGGTTTACAGATCTGCCTAGCCACTCCTTTCCCATAAGGTCGGCACGGGTAGCAACAACTTTCGCTTCGAAACCAAGCCTGATAAATTCGTTGACAATCTTGTTCTGGTCACCCAGCCACAATGGCAGCAGCGGATTGATTCCGGCCAGAGCACAAATTTTCTCTATCCACTCCCGATGAGGGTTAAAATCAATATCGCCAAAGACTCCGGCAGTAACCCCCTGCTTGACAAGCTCGAGCAGCGTACTGGTAAAGACTTCCGCATAGTTATCATGTGTTGTCGGATATTGCAACACCGGTATCTCCAGAGCTTCAGACTGCAGCCGTATCCATCTCGCTGCCATCCCGTGACTGCAAGAACGGCCGCCGTCATTGGCCGTCATATTCAATAGGCAATTTAATTCTATTCCTTGCTGGATTGCTTTGTAGGCAGCCAGACAGCAATCTTTGCCACCACTCCAGGAAACGAAAGCCTTTGTCATCTTATGCACCTTCTTTCAAATGAGATACATCGTTCAACAGACACAGGATATTAACCTCCGGATAGGTTTCGATAATGCTGAGAGACGCCAGGTCGAGTTTGATGTTCCAGCGGTTTTTCATCTCCACTTCCAGCATCTGGCAAATCAGGGTACGCAGAACTCCATAATGCGCAACAATGAGGATGGTATCTTTATTCTCGTGGGCTGTCAACCTTTGTTTGAATGCAGAAACCCGGTCTTCCAGCTGCATCAAACTTTCACCGCCGGGATAAGTCAAGCCAGGGGAGCGATTAATCCACAACTGTTCCACTTCCGGGAAGTGGCAGTGTATTTCAGAAAACTCAAGGCCCTCTATTTTCCCGAAGTCAATCTCCCTCAATTCGGGGCAAGGAGTAACTTTGAGATTGTGTTTTGACACAATGATGCCGGCCGTGTCTGAAGCTCGTTTCAGCGGGCTGGAATAAACAAGGTTAATCTTCTCCGAAGCTAATCTATCCCTTAATTTTTCCGCTTGGTGACGCCCTACCTCTCCCAGAGCAACATCGGTCTTGCCCCAGTATCTCATTGAGCTCTGCAGCTCAGTCTCACCATGCCTCACCAGAAATAAACGCGCCATATTTTCCTCTTACAATAGCCAATTTTTGTAGGCTAGTGCACTCATCACCAGCAGCACAGAAGTGAAAGCAATTTCGTTGATGGCACCGTAAGTATCTCCGGTCAATCCGTTTAGCTGGTGTCTAAAGTAAAAAGCTGCGAGAGTGACTATTAGCCAGGTAACCGCAATAATGATTAGCCCAGCGACCCTGAATAGTAAAATGATTGCGAACAGCATAATCAGTGTAGCAATAAAGAACTGCTGCCAGTTTACCGATTGTTTGAATGGGGTGCCCAACCCGCTCTGCCTGGCATAAGGGTAAAAATAGATGGCATTAACCATTGCCCAACGGCTTACCGTGGGGGCGGCTAACAAAGTGAAGGGAATCCATTTTCCCGGGATGCTATTCAATGAGACATATTCCAGAATCAAGAATAGCGTCAGTCCCACGGCGCCGATACCCCCGATGCGGCTGTCCCGCAAAATTTCCAACCGCCGCTCGCGCGTACGATGTCCTGCCATACCATCCATCGTATCAGCAAGCCCATCCAGGTGCAGACCTCCGCTCAGTATCACCAGTACCGCCAGCAAGAGGATGTTAGCCAGACTACTGGGTAATATCAATCTGAACACATAATTCAACCCGAGCAGAATCAGACCGATGATAATGCCGACCATCGGGAACCAGACAGTCGCGCGGCCGATTTGCTCGTCGGTGAAATCCCGCTTAACCGGCAGAATAGTCAGAAATTGCAGGGCGGCCAACAGTCCCAATTACTTATCTCCTTTATCCGAAACGCCGGCTTCAGTAAATGTTGCCATTTCCGCCAGAATACGCGTGGAGGTTTCGGCGATAAATATGCCCAGCGCGGCACCGGTACCTTCCCCAAGCCGCATATCAAGATTCAGAAGCGGCCGCAGTCCAAGGTGCATCAAAGCCAATATGTGGCCGGGTTCTACGGAACAATGGCCTGCTATTATATAATTCTTTACCCTGGGGCATAGACCGTCAGCAATCAGGGCCGCAGCTCCAGAAATAAAACCATCAATCACTACCGGCACCTGCTGCGACGCGGCTCCCAGAATCACACCGGTCAACCCTCCGATTTCAAACCCACCTATTTTTGCCAGCACCTCGAGGGGTTTAGAAGCATCAGGCTTATTCAATGCAATCGCTTCGTTGATAATAGCGATTTTGTTCTGGAGTTGCTCGTCATTCAGCCCGGTGCCCCGGCCGGTGACTTCAGCAACGGGTTTGCCAGTCATTACAGAGCAAATGGCAGCGCTGGCGGTGGTATTGCCAATACCCATATCGCCGGTCGCTACGATGTCCAGCCCCTTTTTGATTTCATTTGTCACTATCTCAATACCGGCCTCTAGCGCCTGTTTTGCCTGAGCGGTTGTCATTGCCGGTCCTTGGCTTATGTCCCGGGTACCTGATGCTATTTTCCGTGAAACAAGTGCCGGATTCGATGGCAGAGTTCCCACAACGCCCATGTCTACAATAACCACCCTGGCACCTACCTGCCGGCCAATAACATTTATTCCGGCTCCTCCATGCAAAAAGTTCAATACCATCTGCCGAGTGACTTCTTGCGGATAAGCGCTGGTACCACGTGCTGCCACTCCATGGTCCGCCGCCATCACGATTACCGCCTTCTGTTTGATTTGTGGGATGGGTTTACCCTGGATGCCGGCTATTTGTACGGATAGCTCCTCTAATCTGCCGAGACTGCCGGTCGGTTTAGTCAAAGTGTCCTGGCGGCCCCGAGCAGCCGCCACTGATGACTTATCCAATGGTTTTATTGCTTCCAGTACTTGGTTAAGAGAATCGGCCATAATCAAACTCCTTATCAGTATTCAATGCCACACCGGGCGGCTATTCCCTGGTTAAATGGGTGCTTAATCATATGCATCTCGCTAACTAAATCAGCTCGCTCAATTACTTCGGGAGGCGCGTCTCGGCCAGTCAAAACCAACTCCACATAGCTGGGCTTCTTCTCCAGTAAGTCCAAAAGCTGTTGGCTGGTGATTAAGCCTTTGTGTATAGCGACCAAAATCTCATCCAGGATGAGCAGGTCATACCCTCCATTTAGCATCTGCTCTTCTGCGTAGGCTAATGTTCGCTTCGCTTCCTCGCTCAGCTTTTCCTGGGGTTTGGTGAAACTATCCCCGATGCTCATCTGGACTATTTCAAAAGGGTGATACCGGGACATGAAGAGGTGCTCACCACAGGGTTCACTCTTAATGAATTGGATAAAGCCCACCTTCATCCCGTGACCCGCTGCCCTTATAGCCAGCCCCAGAGCCGCAGTAGTTTTGCCTTTGCCGTCCCCCGTGTACACCTGAATCAGACCCTTATCGATTCTCTCAGACATATTCCCTCCCCAAGGCTATTTTGTAGACCTGGCGCAAATCGAGGTTTCCCCTGACTATCTTGGCCAGCGCATCATACTGCCTATCTTTGTTTGGTGGTATTTCTATGGCTACTGTCAGCCCTCGGAGATACCGCAAGCGGTTCAATAAAGCCCGGGTGAAGTTGACATTGTGAAACAGCCCGTGAATGTAACTGCCGAATATGAGATAGTCATCACTCACCGCCCCATCAAAATAGTCGGCTTTTCCTTGGGGTGTTTCCACGACTTGCAACACTGGCATGTTCTGGCTACTGGTTTGCCCTATGTGAATCTCGTAGCCGGTAATCTCCAGCCCCTTCAGCCCCTCAAATAAGCCTGTATTAGCAACCACCCTAGCTTTGATTTGAGTAGTAGTCTTGACCTGACTGAAGCTAGTCTCGATATTCACTAAGCCCAATCCGTTAACGCTGCTTTCCTTCGACTCAACCTTATTGGGGTCTTTAATCGTCTTACCCAACATCTGGTAGCCACCACAAATCCCGATGACCGGCGTGCCCGTCTTTGCTCGCTGGATAATAGCCTGCGCAATCTCTTGTTCCTGCAGGTAAACTAAGTCAGCGACAGTGCTCTTGGTGCCGGGGAGGATAATCAGGTCTGGATTACCTATTTCGGAGGGGTCAGTAATATACCGAACGGTACAATCCATTTCCTCCAGCGGGTCAAAGTCATCATAGTTAGAGATGTGAGGTAAGCGTATTATGGCTATATCCACACCTCGACTCGCTGAGCCTACCGGCCTCTCATCCAGGTAGACCGAATCCTCCTGAGCAATCTTGATACCTCGGAAATAGGGAATAACACCCAGAACCGGCTTGCCGCTCCTTTTCTCCAAAAAGTCCAGTCCTGGCTTTAGTAAGGCCAGGTCGCCGCGAAACTTGTTGATAATAAGCCCCTTTACCAAGTCGCGTTCCTCTTCAGTCAAGAGCTCCAGAGTGCCGATAATAGAGGCAAAGACACCTCCGCGGTCGATATCACCCACCAGAAGGACAGGGGCCTTGGCCATTCGGGCTACTCGCATATTGACTATTTCCCTTTCCTTCAAATTTATCTCTGCCGGACTACCTGCCCCTTCAATAACGACGATGTCGTAGGTGGAGCGCAGACGATTAAGGGAATCTTCTATCACCGTCAACAAATAAGAGGTGTAGTCGTAATACTCGCTAGCTTTCATATTTTTAGCCACCTTGCCCAAAACAATTACCTGTGATTTGCTGTCTGCTTCTGGCTTTAGCAGCACAGGATTCATGTCAACTGTGGGTTCTATACCCGCCGCTTCCGCCTGTACTACCTGTGCACGCCCTATTTCACCACCCTCTCTGGTAACAAAAGAGTTCAGGGACATATTTTGTGCCTTAAATGGAGCTACCCTGAAACTATCCTGCTTCATGATGCGGCAGAGAGCAGTCACCAAAATACTCTTGCCTACTGATGACGCCGTACCCTGTATCATCAGCACTTTGGCACCCCTGGCTTTACTTTTCATTATTCATTTCCTCTAGTGTGTTAATCAGCTTCCGGTTCTTTTTAATAGTTCTGGGCGAAATGCGGATATATTCAGGTAGTCCGAAGGAGGTACAGTCTCGTACCAGAATCCCTTTGTACAGGAGTCGATTTCTAAATTCTGAGGCATTTCCGACTTCTACCAGAAAAAAATTGGTCTGAGAGGGCAGGCAGCGGAAGCCTAGTTTTTCAAGCTCTTTTGTCAGGTATAGCTTACCGGTATAGGCTAACTCCTGGCTTTCCTTAAGATACTTTTCCTGCTGTAGGGCAACTATACCAGCATGCTGTGCCACCACGTTTACATTCCATGGGGGACATACACGGTAAAGCATCTCAATAATATCCTCACTGGAAATAGCATAACCCAGACGTAGTCCAGCTAGAGCAAATTCTTTGGTCATGGAACGCACTATTAGCAGATTTCCTTTATTAATAAATTCCGTGGATGACCAGCGATGTCTGACGAAAGATATATAGGCTTCATCCAGAACAATGAGGGAGTCGGGTGTTGCAGACAATACTTTCTGAAAATGACTTCGGTTAAGATAGTAACCGGTGGGATTATTGGGATTACATATAAAAATAACCTTCGGTTTAGTCTGCTTTATCAGCTCTATGGTTGTATCAACATCCGGCTTGAAAGCATCTTTTGCCGATGATGTCTGTGTAATCACCTGAGTGCCGGTAATCTCACAGGCAACACGGTATTCCCCATAGGTCGGTTCTATAATCAAGGCTTTATCCACTTCACTAAGGTAGGCCAGCGCCGCCAGACGTATTATCTCAGTTGAGCCACTGCCTATAATAATTTTGTTTTCTGATAATCCAACCTTACGGGCGATCATACGTCTGAGGTTGATAGATTTGGAGTCAGGATATCCAGATAACTTAGTGCTCTTTACCAGCGGCCTAATCCCGGGAGGAATTCCGTTGGGACTCGAACTGACACTGAAATCAATCACATTATTAGGTGCAATTCCCAGCCTCTCCAGTTCCTCGTAATCAAGTCCTCCGTGTTTACAACTTACAAGGTTGGCTATATTTCTTCTAGGCAGCAAGGGCATAATGCACCCCCGTAATACTAATACAAATCCCGAACCAGAGAAGGGAGGAGAGGACTACCAGCCTTAAACCAGAGGTTATCGATGATAAAACCAGGGGTTTACTGGCATCCCCAAGCCGGTAGCAGCCAAGCTTTTCAAGCTGCACTCCCAATGCTCCTGCTATAGCCGACATCGTCCAGCCGGCATTGGGGCTTTCTGTTTTGGTGTGGTCGCGCAGCATAAAACGCCACGCTCTACCGCCGTTCCTGCGCCCGAAGTAAGCTGATATAACCAGAAGCAACCCAGCCAAGCGTGCTGGTATGTAGTTGAGCACGTCATCCAGCCGCGCGGCAAACTTTCCTAAATATTCGTATTGCCCATGATAACCAATTCTGGAATCAAAGGTATTGACGACACGGTAGGCAACAGCGCCCGGGACTCCTAAGAGCAACCAGTAAAACAATGGAGCCACCATACTATCGGTAACACTTTCGGCTATCATTTCGACAATCGCTGAGATGATGTGCCTCTCATCAAGCCTTCGGGTATCCCGGCTGACTAGATAGCCTGTTTCTCTTCTGGCTTCTCTAATTTCTCCCGCGTCTAGAAGGCGTTTCACTTTCTGTGCCGCCTGAATTAGGTACCTTAAAGAGAAGGTGGATTTAAGAAGCAACGCTGCCACTACTACGTAGGCTATCGTTGACATACCTCTAATATAAAAAAGGATGATATATACCGGGACAGCAAACAGAGATATTGTAAATAATACAATAAACATACCATAAGCAAACTGAGCTTTACCGCTGTTCTCTGGAGCTAACTTTAGTTGCCATAAGATAATCTGCCCCATCCACACTACCGGGTGCAATATACGAGGATATTCTCCAAAAGCTAAGTCGATAGCCAACGCCAGTGGTAGAATAAACAAATTTTCTACCATATAATGTTAATTACCTATTGCCGCAGCTAGCGCTCTATGCCTGCTCTGGCAAGGACTCCTTTCTGATAGTAGTGCTTCACCTCCACCATTTCCGTTACCAGGTCAGCCGCATTGATTACCTCTTGAGATGCGTATCGGCCGGTCAGGACCAGCTCCATACCAGACGGTTTATTATTTATCATGGACAAGATGTCATTTACAGAGACGAGTTTGAAATAACTTGCCGTGAGTACTTCATCCAGCACCACGATGTTATAATCACAGGACAGCATAGCTTTGGCCGCCTTCGTCATGCCACTGTGGGCGCTGTCAACATCTTCACCATCAGGAGAAGGTTTGATGTATATGAATTGACCTCTGCCATACTGTTCAATGGTGATATAGGGAGCAACCATATTGGCGGATTCAAGCTCCCCATATTGCTGGCTCTTTATAAACTGGCCGATATATGTCTTCAGGCCGTGTCCCATAGCACGAAACGCTAGCCCGAGAATTGCCGTCGTTTTCCCTTTACCGTTTCCGGTATAGACGTGGACATACCCCTTACTGAGTAAATTTGTTTGTTGTAGTGTCATGCTGCCCCCTTTCTATAAATTCTGGTTTTTATTGTTGCGCCCTGTCTCCCTTTTATTTTGAGCGGTAATGAGGACTAGCGGCAGGCGGTTTAAAGGATGAGCAGATATATGGACATCTGTCCCGTATACCTGCCTTACGTTGTCAGGCGTGACAACATCTGATGCGCTACCTTCAGCGTATATTAGTCCTTCTTTAAGCATAATGATACGGTTGCAGTATTGAGCGGCAAGGTTAAGGTCATGTAAAGCCGCCAGAATCGTGAGCCCTTCTTGCTGGCTAAGGTATGATACGAGTTCTAGTGTCTCTATTTGATATTTTATGTCCAGGTGGGAGGTTGGTTCATCAAGCAGTATTACTTCCGGTTGTTGGGTAAGAGCACGGGCTATAGTAATTCTCTGCTTCTCACCACCGGAAAGCTCACCAACCCTGCGACTAGCGAGGTGCCATGTATCGGTTATCTCCATTGCTTGTGTCGCTATATTTATATCCCTTTGTCCCTCATGGCGGAGGAAACCAAGGTGAGGAGTACGTCCCATCAGTACTACCTCGAAAGAAGTAAAAGCTTCCGGTAGAGAAGTCTGTTGCGGGACAACGGCAATAAGACGTGCCAGTTCATCATGGGACATAGCCGTTATAGATTTATTATCAAGGTGAATAGAACCTCTCTTCAGTGGGATTACTTTTGTAATCCCCTTTATCAAGGTAGATTTTCCACAGCCGTTGGGCCCAACAATGCCAAGCATCTCCCCCGCCCTCACGCCAAGGCTGATGCCGTCAAGCACTATCCTTTCACCGTAGGCAAGGGTTACATCCTTCAATCGTAATTTTTCCATAGCCTTTATCATACTCAGAAAATTGCCTTTTTCCTTCTTCGGAGCAAATATAAAAAGAACGGGGCGCCGAAAAATGCAGTAACTATACCAAGCGGTATCTCCATAGGCGAAAGCACTATCCTGGCTAGAAGATCAGCTATAACAAGGAAGATACTTCCGCATACCATAGACAGAGGTAGTAGAAAACGGAAATCAGGCCCCCATATCAGACGAACAGCATGCGGGATGATGATACCCACAAAACCGATAATTCCCCCGAAACTGACTGCGGCGGCCGTAATCAATGTCGCTGCCACCAGCAGAACGCGTTTGGTCTTTTCAACATTGATGCCCAATTGCTGTGCCTGCTCTTCATCGAACTGCATTACGTTAAGCGGACGTCCGTAGAGACAAATAAATAGAGCACCAACGGTGCTGAAAGGCAGGGTGACCCAGACCTGATTCCATTTCGGGGATGAGAATCCACCCATCAGCCATGAGGATATGCCGTGTAACGATTCGCCGCTGGTTATTAGCAGATAGGAGGTTACCGCAGATAGGAAAGCCCCCAGGGCAACACCAGCTAGAATAAGAGTGGTCATGGGCAGAGTCTTGCCTACCTTACCAAACGAATAGACAAGAAAAACAGCGCTAAGACCACCAAGGAAAGCAAATACGGGGACGATATTTAAGCCCCACCCGGAACCTCCCATGGGTATAAGAAAGCCGATAACAGCACCCAGTGCTGCACCCTGTGATACCCCTATCAGGTAGGGGTCTGCAAGGGGGTTACGAAAGAGACCCTGGTAGGTTGCTCCAGCTACCGCCAGAGCTGCTCCGGTGATTCCCGCCAGAATAGCCCTGGGCATCCTGATATTAAGAATAGCCGTCTCAATCGGTCCCTCCCATGTTGGGACAATCGAGACAAAGGGTATCTTAGAGAGCATAATATTGAACGTAGTGGCTAACGGTATCTTCGTGCTGCCTATACTTATAGCCACCACTATCATGGCGAAAAGTAAAACCAGCAGACATACCATAGCTATGGCACGGCTCTTCCATTTCAGGGGGATTACGTCTTGGTTCTCATAATCGACCACATTTTTCAACGTCTAGTGGCACCTGACCTTCCGGCTTAATCAGAGACTGATACGATAACTAGTAAAAAATCCCAAGCGTGGAGGGATATCTTCAATCCCTCCACATATAGGAAACTCTTATGTGTAGCCAACATTATTCTACGGAAATATCTCCGGGTGTATGAACCTAGCGAGTAATTCCAGGGCTTCAACTATCCTTGGCCCCGGACGGGTGGCAATATCAGCATTAATCAGGAACACGCTATCGTTTTTATAAGCATCCGTCTTAATAAATGGAGAATCGGCAGCGACAACATAATCGTAGGAACTTCTCATAGCATCGCCGTGTCCAGTTACCACAGTAATCACCTGTGGATTTCGGGTGACAGCCAGTTCTACGTCTACCTGCACATCGCCGCTAACATCAGTGAATATATTTACTCCACCAGCCATTTCTATTACCGTACTCAGAAAGTTGTTTGTCCCCACAGTCCACAGCGGATCATGCCAGGTAACATGGAGCACTCTTGGCTTTTGCCCTTCAGTCAATACGGAAGTCCTGTCTGTAATATAGTCTATTCTAACTTCCAGGTCTGATATCTTCTGACTAGCTATGTCCTTGTTGCCCGTTAGTTTTCCCACCAGCATGATGTTATCCATGATGCCATCTATTGTCTCGGGGTTCATAACCAGTACGGTCAAACCCTGTTCTTCAAGCCATGCGACATCACCACTTGTAACATGCATATCAGTAGCCAAAACCACATCCGGGTTCAGCACCACAACTCTTTCTTTGTCCGGTTGCCAGTAATCGCCTATACTCTCAATGGAACTGGCTTCTGCAGGGAAATTACAGTAATCGGTTCTTGCGATTAGCTTGTCACCCGCTTTAACAAAGAATATGATTACTGTGTTGCTTGGAGCCAGAGAAACAATGGTATCAACAGGTCCATCGAAATCGTAAGTGATTCCCCTATCATCGGTAACGCTAAAAGCGGTTGTAGTCTCTTCCGGCTGGGTGTCATTGGAACAGCCTATAGAAAAAGCAAGTGCAAGCACCAAAATAGTGACAAGCCCAATAATAGAGAGAATCTTTAGAGTCCGTTTCATTCTTACCTCCTTATCTGTAATCAAAGATAATAATTGTCTACTTCGTCATTGATTCGTTTTGTATATGAGTTAAGAGTAATTCCTTTGTTTAATAAAGTGAGATTGATTTTATACAAGTATAGTTGATTATAAAGCAGAAACCAATAACCTGTCAATAGTTTTTTAGTGAATATAAATGGATTCTAGCGTGGCAGATAAATAGAATTATGGGTTTTCGATATCAAACAGTTCGTAGCGAATTCGCTCTCTTTCGAGACTGGTTACCAGTCCGGAAGTCTCATTCTCGACACAGACGACGAGTGGATTGAGTCCACACTTGGCAGATTCAATAGCTGCTTCCGTGACTCCGAACTGGTAGAAATCAGCACTGGTTTTACGCAGAGCGGCGAATGATTCCAGCCCTAATGAAACTATGATTTGCCTTTCTTTAATATATCCTCTTAGTTTACTGTAATTTACTTTCCCCGAGCCACCTCTTTCTATACTGGGTATCTTAAGTATGGTTACCTTACCTATCTCAAGGGAGACAATACCTTTTATATTGGATACACCGATATCTTCACCCGGCTTGGCTTCAGAAGTTGTGATACCGGTTGCCTCATTACTTATTGTAGATGTAGCAAAAAGTAATCCGTCCTTCATCCTGAGTCCTACCTTTTGGTTCTTCTTTAGTTCGTCCTCAGCAAGTGCGGCACAAACCGAGATATTGTTGACTGCTCTCTGGATAAAGATGTTATAGCTATTCAACTCCTTCAGTGTCTTAATTAGCCAGTTAACCCCCACGTTGGTTACTCTATAACTAGAACGCTCCTTGGAGACGAGCATCTTTTCATTAATAAGCTGGGCTATGTAATCTGATACAGCCTGAGGGGTAATCTCCAGTTTCTTAGCAATTTCTCTCTGCTGGATACCAGGACCCCCTTCAGCTATTTCCACAAGTATTTGAAATTTCGTGGTCAGGTTTTTATTTCGTAGTACCTCTATCATAGTTCACCAAATTTGTCTTATTATCAAACACAGTTGACTCACTTTTCATTATAGCAACTCTTTTGGGAAAAGCAATATCTCTCGAGATTTAACCTCTCACCTTGATATTTCCTCCAATTAGTGGTTTTCATTAAGTCTAGGAGAGAAAAATATACCTTGGTTTTAAAACATAATAGCCCTTCCTTTGTCTTATATTGAAATAAAAAAGTTGTTTTTTCAATTGAGCCGTCTCATGTAGGATTACTGACATAATAGCTAAATCCTCCGATTCTACTTATAATTTCCTATTGTACGAAGCGGGTTGAACAAATCCGAGATTTGTTGTCTTCCACCATGTGCTAGGTCAATTTTTAAAGTGCTCAAGAAAGATGTCTCCTTGTGCCAGCGCCGGAGCAGTCGTATAATAACTATTACCGAAAGAACATTGTGCGAACTAATGGAGGTGTTAGCAATAGATGGATAACGCTGAAGAAATCGCATACTATACGTTCGTGCGCGGTCACGTCCGTCGTATTCGAGCCAGAAAACCTAGATCATTCGCTGTAGAATGTGCGTATTCTAGGGGCAGCGGGAGAGATCCAG
>CAYOHA010000028.1:0-16750 GCA_964403625.1 uncultured Dehalococcoidales bacterium
GAGAATATTTTTCCTTGATTCCCGGTTTCAAAGATGTCATGCTGGAGCGTAGCGACCTGCCCGCCGTACAAGACTTTGGCAGGCGGGAGCATCTCAGGGTGGGGGGAATAGGTTCAAGAGCTAAATAATCTCCGCGTTTCGCGGGAAACCCTGTTTTATAAGCAGAGGCTGAAATAATCATGCAGCTAAATAAAAAACGTGAAGAATTGGCGTACAAACGTTCAGCAAACGCCAGAAAAGAAACTTAGAACTGGCTCTGCATCAAGGTGAAGGGCCAATTCCTTTGAAAGATATCTCCCAAAGACAAAAGATTCCGTGCAAGTTGCTTTAAAATGGCATTAGCTACATTCGCCGTTAAGTTCATTCCTTGCATACGTCTCCATTTACAATGCTATAAAACCTTAGAGTATCACCAGAAAAGTAGTCATTATATCTAGTAACTAGCAACGATTTCTGACCTTCGGCGCTATATTTTCAAAGGAACCTATCGGGATGCCTTAAAGTTATTTGAACTCGTGTCTGTTACCTTGATTAAGCAATTAGTACATTATGAATACCCATCGTATTTACTTTGCATGTGGTGGGCGAAAGTAGTGTGATTTCCTCCAGTACCCCTTTTTATATTTCAGTCTACCCAATGGAATGGCGTGTATTTTCCCATAGGGTAACCATACTGAATTTTCCCTCTTGTGACCAGACCATGGATTGGCAAATTCATATGCAAGAACAAATTCCTCTCTTATCCTGGAATATTGTAGATTATTACTAGACGAACTAACCGGTTCAGTAAGTACAAGAACAGGATCAACAGGGCATTCTTGGTAACTTAATGTAACATAAATTACCTGCCCTTTCTCGGGTAGCTTTAAATCAATCGATTCAAGGACAATAATTTCATTCCCGGCACAGTCTAGTGCTAGTCCAGGACTAACAGATGCAATATAACCTTGTAGCGAAATAGCTAATCCATGTACTACGCCACAACCATGAAGAAACCTGTTATGTAATTTATGTTTTTCCACATGGTATCGTTGTTCAACATTAAAATCCTTTTCGGTCAAGAGTTTTCCGGTAAAATAATTATTTCTTTCAAGTCCGCTCATAACGTTCTCCTATTACTATTGATACCTATGTACCTAACTTCTCTAATAACTGCTAGTAGGGTAAACGCATTGCGTACAAAGGATACAACCATGAACTTAGGAAGTCAAAGGAGAAGAGGGTCGTTGTCAGTGAGTCAATTATTGTACGAACGCCTGAGCGTGCGGAATGTAGTTACACAATTGTAATTAAACATATGGTTGAAAAAAGCAGTTCGGATGTTATTTTCACTGGGGCAATTTAAGAATAACAGCTAATAATATTTTTTGTACACAAGCTATAAATGGGTATCTATATTAAGTATCAAACCATTCAGAATAACTTTCATCTACAAGAACATTATCCATTCCTATTTGCACTATCAAGCGGGTATGTTTACCCAGTGGTATGTTAAGGTTAAGATTGACTGTTGCTTTCTGGTCAACTCCAATGGTAAAAGGTTCACTCTGTTGAGAATTCCAAACCATACCTCCACCTGCATCAAAACCAGCTAAAACACATACATTATCGGCTGAAGCAGTTCCTAGATTACTAACAGTTACTTCAACAATGGCAAAATATCCACTACATGTTACATTTCCATTATGAGTCAGAACAGGGATAGGAATCATAGGGTAAATGGAGGCGACCTTGTTCTCATACACCTCCGGGAGTTTACCAATTTCCCATCCTAAATCAGTCGTCTCTATATAGTAATACTTGCTACCGTCATACTCCCAATAAGTACCAGTGATATTTTCGCCACTCTTTACACCTACTGCACAATGGTCAGGTAACTCTATTAAAACTACTCCATAGCCTATCTTATCAATTATCGATGCCAGCAGGATTGAAGTATCTTCGCAATCGCCACCCTTATCAACAAGTGTTTCAATGGGATACCTAGGATATTCGTCAAAGGGAGTAGTAATAGAGTCGACAGTATAGGGAAGACTTTGGACAAAAGCTGCTGCAAATTCTATGGTTTCATATTCAGTGTATCCTTTTTGTTGTGCCGCTTCTTTTATCTTCTTAACAAGTAAGTCTATATATGGGTCGTCTAGCGGATGAGTTACGTAAATTGAGTAATCATCGGTTGTAGGTCTAGGTATTTTTTGGTAATAATCATACAGAGATAATGGTATTTTTGCCTCCCAACTCCATTCACCTCTATATGTCCAAGTATAATCTCTGACAATTAGTTCAGTGGAAGGGCTTTCTTTATTGATTTTTTCCGGCAGCTCAATAGTTGATGCAAGTGTTTCTTTTGAGGATGTTGGAATAGACTCAGGTTCTGGTGTATAAGACGGTGTAGGTGTCGTTGGACTCACTGATGTTATAGGTGTTTTTGTTGAAGTTAGATGTTCCGGAGATTGAGTGATATTAGTTTCCATTAGTGTACTGAGAATAGTGTAGCCGATAATTACGAAGGCTATAATAACAGCCATAGCTCCAATAGTCCGTAAACAACCCTTCACTATTTAAACTCCTATAAGTATCAATGGTTACTCTTTCTCTAAATCTAAAATGTAGAAAAGAGTTTGAAATGCTGAACTCAAAATAGTGATCTATTACCGTTGCTTTTTTGGGTCAAGCAAGTGGGATTTGAGGATAATTTTAAACTCTACAAGGCACTACTATTGTAAAATGATTCTTGAGTGTAAGCTTCGTTTCACACACTGGTATTGTCTACAAGTCTTTGGTCTATATGAACTATTTTCCGGGTAGCGGTATGTCAGACCACAATACGGACACCTAACATATACCCATTTAAGAGTATTGTTCACCAATCCTATCTCACCTAATTTTTCTTTCGTCAGCAATACTGCCATGGTTACCTCCTAACCAATCCATCTCCCATCAGACCATAACTGATTTGTTGCACCTTTACAATATACTATTAGTAACTTTAGCCATGGTACTTTGGTAACAAGAGGTTGCATTGGACAGCCGTAGGTAAAGTGAGTATCAAAAAAGGTGGGATGGAATCTATCCAGACGTTGAAAGATACATTAAGTCAGTAAAATTTTAAGTGGAATCCAATAATCAGCAAAGTTATGCGGCGCATAGCTCTAGTTACAGAACAACTAGGGGACAGTATGACAATGACCTATCTCCTGTCTCTACGGAAGCTGTTTTTGAAGATAAAATTTTTCACATTACCTACTTGAGCCCAGTCTCTACCAATACTTGGCAGACGCTTTAACCCCATGATTAAACCCAAGGCAATAGAAAAGATAGTAACTGGTAACGAATGAGCACCCAACCATACAACAAGAGGAAGAAAAAGTTGGGCGACTACAGCAGCGGCGGTAGCATTGCGAGTGACAGCTACGACTATCGCTATTATGCCTATGAAGATTAGCAATTCTTGCCAATATCCGTAGATTGGCAAGAGAGTACTAAGGACACCTACACTCGTGGCTATACCACCTCCACCGTGAAACTTGAGGAAGACCATCCACAAGTGACCTACTACTACGGCCAACCCTGCCGTCAATATAAAGAACTGGGGTAATTCCAATAACCAATATACTACACTCACTGCGGCCGCTCCCTTAGCCATGTCAGCCACCACTACGGCTATGCCACCACCCATCCCCAATTGGCGGTAGACATTCAATCCACCAACTCCTCCACCTATCTGACGGATATCCTTACCCGTTAACAAGGGAGTAAGCAAATAGGACGAGGGAATGGAACCAAGTAAATATGAAAGACCTATGCTCATGACTCCCAAGAGGATCTCGATAGCTGTCACTTACGTCTCCTAGTGTGGCTCTTCCCATCTGAGGTGCCCCTAATAATAGACCAATCTCTACCTATATTATGTTTTCTATCCAGATGGTGTCAAAGCATATAGTGAGATCGAAACTTTGTACCTAAGTTTGTATCCCCTTAATCAGTTCTTTATCTGCTGTAAACGAAGCTAAGAACAACGACCAATGACAGCACTATAGCTAATCCTAAGTTACTAAAGTACCTTGGGGAATAGCCAAAATGGGGGATTTGTAGCGGTAACCAGCGAGGTTATACTATATTTGAGTATTCTCAAAATAATTTATATTCAGGGAGGTGGTTAGTGGCAAAGGTTATGAAGAAGCAGCAATCAGAGAAAACCATATCAAAGGCCCAAGACCAAATCATAGAACCGGATTCTAGACCTGTCGACATAGCTATAAGTGACTCTGATCTAGTCGAAGAAGGGATCCAGCCTGCCTACCGTACCTATCTCGAGGCCAGGAAAGGGTTAGCAAAAGCGTTCAAGTGGCGAGTACATCAGGACCAAGAAGCTTATAAAGACGCTGAGCGTCAATACCAAGTCTATGAAGATGCTATTAATACAGCTATTCAATTGCGAGAAAAAGCTGAACGTAATGCTCTAGAAAAGTATAAAGAGGATTTAGATATCACCATATATAAAGCTTCCCTGGCCTACAAGGAAAGAATGAAACAAGCGCGAATGGAGTGTAAGCAAAGTGTAATGGATGCATGGATGAATTCAATGGAGACTTCTACCCGGATGACGCGCGCCTTCGAGGAAGACAGAAACATAATGAAAGAAGCGCAATCTCCTGAAAAGAGTAGACAATATATCATTTCACAATTTCGAGATATGATTCTAAATCTGAAGAGAAACTTTATATCCATCATCCAAAGAGCACTGAAATCATTGGAGGCTAGATGGGGATAAGTCATAGATGGCTTGCTACCAAACTGAAAATGTATAATATATTCACTAAAGCAAGGCTCAGGCTGTGCCAATAGAGATCAACGGGCATAAATACTACGGGACATCAGAGATATGCTTGTTGGCAGGGTTCAACCGAGCTTCTATATTTCGCTGGTTTAAGGCAGGGATACTCAGTCTCTTAAATCAAGACACAAAATTTACGAATATCTGCAATACTTTAGATTGGTATACAGCTTACTAAACCCGAGAATTAAGCAAATCGAATTCCACATAATGATGGAATGCATACCAAACGAACTGCCTCAGGATAACCAATGCACCAAAACGATGGCAAAGAGAAGTACAAACCTGCCTTTTTTATTTATTAACAATCCACTAACAAGTATTATTTGCAGAAATTCTTAACATCACAGAATTATCCAAACCTATCATCAGAAGCAAGGCCGTTTAACTTTCTATCATTCGATATATTGCTTTTTAGCTACCTTCCCCACATCATTTTGGTTCGAGCAAGTATTGCGTCTTGTTTACGAGCTTGTGATTTGAATGGTATAATCTCTGCACTATCTGTACATAATTAAATAGTGGCTGTAATAATGACCTGGAGGATACCAAATGAGAGTTGGATTTATCGGCATCGGACAAATGGGCCGGCACATGTCCAGGCATATACTTGAAGCTGGATATACTCTAACTGTTCATGATTTGAATAAGGAAGCTGCAGCACCTCTTTTAAGCCTAGGAGCCCAATGGGCTGATACCCCCCGCCAAGTAGCTCAATCCTGCAATGTAATTTTTTCGAGTTTGCCTGCTCCTTCGGTTGTAGAGGATGTGGTGTATGAGGAGAATGGCTTGAAATCCGGATGGAAGCCAGGTGATATCTTTGTGGATATGAGTACAAATTATCCCTCTACTATTCGCCGTATAGCAGAGGATGCTAGACTCATGGATGTATCCGTTCTTGATGCTCCGGTAAGCGGTGGCACAAAAGGTGCAGAAATGGGTAGCCTAGTTATCATGGTAGGAGGCGATGCCGTAACGTTGGAAAAAGTTCGGAAAATACTGCAGACGATGGGGAAAAACATATTTTCGGTAGGTGAAGTTGGATGCGGTAATATAGCCAAACTGGTTAACAATTTAATCTCTCTTACTACAAATGCTATAACTGCCGAAGGATTTGTTCTTGGTATCAAGGCTGGCATCAATCCCCAAATGTTGTGGGACATAATTAGGGTAGGTACAGGCAATTGCTGGTCTCTGGAACAAATGCCTGATACTGTCTTTAAGGGCAACTTTGAGCCCGGTTTCAAAATGAACCTGGGGCGAAAAGACATAGGCTTGGTGCTTGAGATGGGTAGAGAAATCGGTGTCCCTCTTCCCATCGGGACTGTTGTGCAACAAGGTCTGGATACCGCGATCGAAGCTGGATTTGGTGAAAAAAGCGTTCAAGCGGTGATTCTACCATTAGAAGAAAAGACCGGAATTGAGGTTCGTATATTCAGGTAAACTCCCAAATAATTAACAAATTTAACAGGAGGTTATATGCTAATTGTTAATACTGAAGGTTTAGAACTGCCTGAGAGTAAAAATGATGTAATGGTAGAGAAAGGTCCAGTATTCAGGTCACTATTGGTAGATGGTAGGATTACCGGAGGATACAGCATAGCAATAGTCACTTTTAGTCCGGGGGCAAAGCTAAAATGGCATACTCATGACTCCGAACAAATTATCTATGTAGCTGAGGGAAAAGGGATTCTGGCTACACAAAAAGATCAATACATTGTAACGCCGGGGATGATGGTGGTTATCCCGGCAGGTGAAATCCACTACCACGGAGCAACTGGAGATACTTCCTTTTCCCATATCGCCCTTTATACCGGGAAATCAGAAGTAATTTCGAAATAGGAACTGGTTATTATATTAAATCAAACAGATTGTATCTTAAATTAATGAAATACTATATTGTTTTCCCTGCTTCCCCAAGTTTCACTCCAGAAATCTTGAGGTCCACTAACAGGAGGAAAGGGGCTGACCAATGACTACCGAGGAACTAACCGCTGAATTCTTTAGCGGGGCTATAAGACTACTGATAGTGAGTCCTGCGGACCGTGTCAGTATGCAGAGATTCCAAAAACGTCTGGAGCAAACTGAAGGATTTCGAGTGGCATTGGTTGGCAGGTCTTCTTCTATTGAGGCCAGCATTACTATATCGACCGAGCGACCCTTTCCCTTGTTTCCGTACCTCAGGGCACTAGAGCTTGTCGATCGGGTCTCAATGAAGGGCAGACAGATAGAGGTTACGTTACGACCTGCAAAGCAAGAGTTTGCGGTGAATGCGGGGCACCAAAATGCACTCGTTCCAGTCTCCGATGCGCCGAGCGTGAATGATAATGGTGAACAACCTGCAAAGCAAAAGGCCGCGATAAACACAGATCACCAAGATGCACTCGATCTGTTCCCAAATGCGTCGAACATGAGTGACGATAATGAGCGTTCCGATCGTATCATCGATTTCGCGCCAGATTTGATAGAGTGATTCAGTGTTCTCACTATTAAGATTACCGCTAGGTTCATCAACCTGGATCACCTTATTACGCAAACCATTCTCTCAGAATTTGAGTGCATAGTCAGCAAAGTTCGAAAGCATAGAAATGAGGAGGTTTTAGAATGGCAATCAGTCAAGATGGACCTAGTTCATCACTGTTTACTCCCCTGATTTTCAAGGGAAATACACCTCTCGCCAAGTTGGCAGATATAAGAATCTCGCCGGAAATGTCCTCTTCCTTGGAGCACATCCCAAGCGGTTCCTGTATTGGGTGGGGGATTCCCTTTGAGATTGGAAATTTAGTGGCCATCACTAATCACGTTGTCACAGTCGAATTTGAGCCTACGATGGCACGGTGGCTTGTCTTTATGCACACCTCGGATCTTCGTCCTATTAAGACTGGACCTGGCAGATTCATTTCACCAATGCGTGGTGAAGGTCAACTTGCTGAACATGCCGCCGACTATGTGATGCTTTACACGGACGGCACTGAGGAACGTGTGTCTATCCACAGGCGACATCAGATCGGCGCGTTTCAACGCCGTTGGGGTGAGAACAGCTTTGAGGCGGTCACACACCACAAGCCCTATCCACGGAAAGCACCGCATGAACAGCTGTCTCCAGGCTGGGGTGGAGCTCAGACACGCGTTGCTCAACCAGATAGTTTAAAGTGGATCAACTGGCTATGGGCATGGGAGAATTCTCACATGGACAAATCCGTAGTTGGCATCCGTTTTGAGCCTGTATCCGGTCTTGTGATTGTTTCAGCGATCTCAGCTGGCAGTGTGTCCTCATTACCCTTACGTTGGGGTTCACGCCGCAAGTTGTGCCTGACATTACCCCAGGGAGAACGTTTTCTACCAGAAGTTAACAGAGAAGGATTGCTTCAGCAGATTCAACTTGATATGGGGCAGATCATCTCCGCAACATTACGCCCGGTCTACGACAAGGGTCAATGGTCTGAAACGTATAATAACCAAGTCCCAGAAACGTCTACCAATGAGGTGCTGATTGAGTACACGGCACATCCAGAAGCGTGTTTTCACCTCTCCAATGGGCAGGTCACCTCCCTGTCGCAGGTTGAGAGCGAGCAGCGTACCACCTCTTTGCAGTTAGTCACGCCAGCGATAAAGCGGGTCAAGGTGCGGGTCGTTGAGTGCGACAGCGGTAAGCAAGTGCCGGTGAAGCTACATGTACACGGTGAATGGGGGGAGTATCTAGCACCAGTTGACCGTCATCGCATCATCAATTCATCCTGGTTCGAAGATTACAGCGTGGACTTTCTCCATATAGACCTGCCTAGATTGGGCGGGGATCCAGCTTTCAAGACGATCCGTACCCACCCTTGTACCTATATCCCTGGGGAAACAATGATTGATCTTCCTCTGGGCAAGGTTTACATCGAAGCGTCTAAAGGATTTGAGATTCGGCCTATACGCAGTGTTTTCGAGGTGACTCCTGATACTCAGGAAATCCTAATCAAGATTGAGAAGGTACTCCCATGGCGCGAGAAGGGTTGGGTCACCGCTGATACTCACGTACACTTCCTTTCTCCCATGTCTGCATTGCTGGAAGGGTCAGCTGAAGGCGTGAATATCGTCAACTTGCTAGCCAGTCAATGGGGTGAGCTGATGACCAACGTTGGTGATTTCGACGGTCACACTACGTGGGGCTCAAGGGAGGCTGGTGGTGACGGTGAGTACTTGGTACGCGTGGGCACTGAGAACAGACAGCATGTCTTAGGACATATCTCATTGTTGGGCTATAGCAGCAGGATTATCGCACCGATGACCACGGGAGGGCCAGACGAATCTGCTCTGGGTGATCCCATCGAGATGTTGCTGACCGAGTGGGCGAGGCAATGCAGGAAGCAGGGGGGGCTAGTTGTCCTCCCACACTTCCCCAATCCCCGGGCAGAGCACGCAGCCAGCATCGTGAGTGGTGACGTTGATGCCCTCGAAATGACGTCTTGGGGAAACTTGTATAGCGGTATCGACCCCTACTCCTTAGCAGATTGGTATCGCTACTTGAATTGCGGATATCTTATCGCTGCAGTAGGTGGTACCGACAAGATGTCAGCCAGTACGGCAGTGGGAACCGTGCGCACATACGCCTACATTAGCCCGGATGAGCTATTCACCTATACTACCTGGATGGAAGCAGTGCGAAGGGCTAATACATTCGTGACTTACGGCCCATTACTCGAGTTTACCGTCGATGGGTATCCGATGGGGAGCCGTATAAAGATGTCAGCCAACGGAGGTAAAGTGGATGTAACATGGCATGTTGCCAGTGTCACAACACCGATGTCTCGTGTTGAATTGATCATGAACGGAGAAATCCGAGAGGGAATGACAGTACCACCTGGGGAACAGAGTGGGCACTGGTCCGTCAAAGTGGATAGGAGTTCCTGGCTTGCCCTGCTGGTGCGGGGGCACTATGCCGACAAGCCAGAGATCATCGCCGCGCATTCTTCCCCAGTGATGATCAACGTCGAGGGATCGCCTATTCTTGCAGCAGCCGATGCGGTTACCATATTAGATCAGATCGAAGGCAGTCTGGCCTATCTGGATACGGTTGGTACGCGGGCTGAGGATATGGCTTATAAGCGTATGCGCCTGGTTCTGACATCGGCGCATCGTAGCTTACACAACCGCATGCATCAACTAGGTCACTATCACAGCCACACACCTACAACAGACCACTCGGAGCACCATTAGAGCCATACGAGTAACCGTTGAAATGAGATTCCATCCCGATCTATCCCTCATTCGCCTCCAGCTGGCCGAGCTTTTACTGGAGCACTACCCGACTGAAAAAAGGAAACTCTGGCGCACCTGGGCTTCGTCATCAAGAAGTTCTGGAAAATGATGATGCAGCCGTCTTTGAAGAGGGCTTTGAGGTACAAGAACATACTCGAGGCGTACTTTTCCACCTGCAGAGAGGGGCAAAGCCCTTGGTATCAATGCCATCAGTATTTCAGCCGGTTTAGCTATAGGTCCTTCGTTGGGTGGCTTCGTCACCTACTCATTGGGTTGGCCCTTCGTTTTCCTAATAAATATTCCCATTGGCATTTTCTGTTTTCTGTGGGCTCGTCGTATCCTCCCCGATTTGAAAGGGCAACCTGGTAAGATAGATATCGCTGGAGCTATTACTTCCTTCATCTGCCTGTTATCGTTCCTTCTCTTTGTCAACTATGTACAACGGTCAGGTTTAAATTCTGGCACCAGCGTAATGCTATCGGTGGCAGTTCTGGCTGCCATTGGTTTTCTGATAACAGAGAGGAGAACTGTTTCACCCATACTGAAACTAAACCTCTTTCGCAACCTGACCTTTACCTTTGGTAACATCAGCGCTCTCTTGAATTTTATGTCCCAGTATATAATGGTATTCCTTACTCCCTTTTATCTACAAAGGCTGCTATATTACACACCGAATAATGTAGGCATAATTATGACAGCCTTCCCGCTGGCCGTTATGGTGGTTGCGCCCTTCAGTGGCTCTCTTTCGGACCGTATAGGTACACGCACACTTGCATGCATTGGTGCAGGGATATGTGCCTTAGGTCTGCTTCTAATGAGTCAATTATCATCTTCGGCTACCTCTCTGGATATTATCTGGAGATTGGCAGTATTTGGTCTGGGCACCGGGATTTTTCAGTCTCCGAATAATAGTGCTGTAATGGGGAGCTCGCCAAGACCACAACTTGGTGTGGCTTCAGGGATACTATCAACGGTACGAAATGTGGGTATGGTCTTGGGTATTGCTGTCGGAGGAGGTGTTCTTTATGCTATAGTTTCGCCTACCATCCTGCAACAGTCTTCTCTCACAAGTAATAAAGCTGCTGAGTTCCTTTTGGGATTACGGTATGCCTACATTACAGGAGCTGTCTTAACCGGGTTAGCTGCCGTCACATCTCTCCTCAGAGTTAGGCAAAAATAGAATTGATATGACCATATTGATAAGCAGGATGAAGACTGAAAGATTACTGTATTATACATATTCTTCTAGGCTAGCAAATACATAACCAGTAAAGGCAAACTCAGGAAACGCTATCAAGTCAGCGCCATTGCTGGCAGCATTCCTCGCTTCATATAATATTTTATCAAGATTTATCTTACTTTCTTTCCATTAGCTTTGGATCCATCCGAACTGTCGCAATTTTCACTTTATCACGCATATTCATGCCCCTATGTAGTAAATTCCCAAAATTCTATCTTCTGGATCCTGTAATCTTTCTCATTGAGTTTTACGATACTCACACCTTCAGTATTTTTTATATCTTGGCACCTGCTTACACAGATTTGATATTGCATCCTGGATAATGCATAGCCTTCTTAACGTCCAGATGGCGGCGCCTGTCCTCTCATTTTAGCCCGTGCAGCCATCACCCATTCGATTTTTTCCCTGAATATACGCAGTTCTTCCTCGTTGGGAGGTTCGGTATCCTTAAGATCGGGTGAAATCTTCAGGTCCCAGCTTGTCTCGGCCTTCACCTTTTCCAGTGTCACACCAATGTCTGTGTGCACTGACTTGAGCACCATCTCCCGGTTCTGAAACTCATAGATACCCAGGTTTGTTATCACTGCCGTTGGCCCGGTATTCGGACGCAAGCCTATCTCTTCTCTCCGTCCCGGCTTGCCATCAAGATAGCCTGGACAGGTGATAAAGTCGACCTTCTCCAGAAACCTCCGCTTGTCCTGTTCCAGTATGACGATGGTCCGCGCACACGAGCTCATAATATCGTTTCCACCCCCACTCCCCGGCCACCGGTGGATAGGATTGCGGTAGTCGCCAACACAAGTATCATTCAAATTACCGAACCGGTCAATCTGACCCGCCCCTAAGAACCCTGTGCTGATGTGTCCGGCTTGGCCCAGGCACATAACGTAGAATAATCCGCTGAGTTGGTCTGCAAACGACTGTGAACCAAGTGTATCGGTTGCTGCTGGCATGGGAAAAAGGTTAGACCTAACGATGCCATTTTCTATGACGATGACGCAGTTTGGTGCATTATAGTTTTTAGCTAGCAGTGCTGCCTGCATCGGAAGACCGACTCCCACGTACACAACATCGTTGTCCCTGATCTCGCGGGCTGCAGAGACCACCATCTGGATAGTGGCGGTATAGTTAATATTATGATAATGTGTCATCTTTCATTACCTCCGAATGTCTCGTAACCGCTCGCCACCGGCTCACTTAACGCAGGGTTTTTCAACCTGAGCTTTTCGAGAAAATCTGCTCCGTTCTTTTTCTTCAGATTCTCCAAGTATTCGTTCCAATCATTCACTCCGTAGACTGATTCCTGCAGATTCGCCTCGTAGGCTTCCTTCCCACCCATTATTGGGCCGAATGCCATAGGTCCGTCATTGTAGCATCCGGCGAGATGGCTCGGGTAAGCCCCGAATGGCTGCTCCACCACAGCATTTACTCGGAAGGCTGGGATGATAGTACGATTCGGATCCCGTCTGATCACTTCGGAATCGACGATTTCTTCGGTCGTGACGATTACCTTCTTGCTTGCGTTGATGCCTTCCAGGTCGATGCCGAGCGTACCCCACTTCTGGGCATTGCCTTCGGTGTCAGCCCTTTGCACGTGTAATATGCCGATATCTGGCACCACTGCCCTTACCACGCCCACCTTTGTGTGTGTGAATGGGCATTCAATCGACTTGATGTTTTCGCTGTTGTACTTTGCCATGTCCGAGCCGACTAGGCACCTGGTCGGCATAAACGGGATGCCCATATACCCCGCATACAGCATGAGAGCTATCCCGAAGTGGGAGGACTCTTCAATTATAGGGAATTTGTTATTAGCCCTGGCTTTCTGAAGTGCGTAGGAGCGGTTTTCGTTAAGCTGGCTATATCCCGTAATCAACCTGTCCACCAGCCCCTCGCCGATGAGTGTGTTCGTGTTCGTAAGACAAGTTATTACCGCCAGGTGATCGATTTTCTGCCGTATAATCTCAGCGATAGCGGCCGCTGGGGCGCCGTGCTGTGCTCCAGAGATGAACAGCAGGTCGCCGCTTTTCACGTACTTCGAGACTGCTTCTTTCATTGTCATTATTTTACTCACGAAATCAGACCTCCTAAGTTACTAGCGTTTAAAGACAAAAAACACTGCTTATATCTTCTAGTAGACATCGCAGTAATTCGAGATGTAACGTAACATAGGGTACGTTTTGTTGTCAAGACAACCGGGGTAGCCAGAAATTTACCAGTTTCATGCCAAGGTCAAACGTGATTGCACTTTTCTCGGTATTATACAACCTTGCTCCTATCCAATAATAAGATATATTAAAATATTTCCAGAAATGGTTTTATTATCGTTTCATCACTTTAGATTTGGGGCAAAATTAAGGAAAATACTTTCGCCGACTGGATATATCCGAAAGTTGTTTTAGTATTTGAAAAAGTTTTTATGATAATCTCATTAGATGACTAGCTACAACAGGGAGTTCCTAGTAGCAACGGCAGTAAGGAGCAATGTTGTGAATCGTTTAAGATTATGCCAACTTATAATATGCAGTTCGTTCTTTTTACTGCTTTTGACTGGGTGTATTCAATCTAAGCCTACTATTACTTCAGAGCCCACCAAGATTCCTAAATCTTCTGAGGAAACAATGGTATCACCTTCCCAAAACGCAGAAACGACGGCAATGACGCCGCAAGTGGAAACAATCATCGTTTCCAGTCCAGCATATAGCGGTTCGGGCACCTTTCATCAGGCATTGTTAGATATACAGAGCGGCGACATCATCATTTTGACGGAATTTTCACAGGATTCTGACAAGATCTCTCGTACCACTGCCAGCAATTGAGCTACATTCTTACGCAAATTTTCATTTTCCCTGCGGTAATTGTACTTTAATTCCTAAACATAGTGTTGCAAAAGTATAGAAAATAGTTCATACTACATTATTTTCTGATGTGTAGCTAATTCTTTAAAAACTCGATAATCTTTATGAAATATATTAATAGTATGATATTTTGGATTTTGATGTTGGCAGCTAACTTTATACCAATAATATGTGTAAAGCCCAGTATATTGGAGGTATATTTATGAGTAGGAATTTCTACAAAAAAACAATTCTAGAGCCGGCTAGGGAAATCCGGGTATGCCGGGAAGCAGACGTGGTAGTAGTTGGCGGGGGCCCGGGAGGAATTGGGGCAGCTATAGCTTCAGCAAGAACCGGGGCTGATACCGTACTTATAGAAAGGTATGGGCATCTAGGTGGTATGGCAACTGGCGGATTGGTAAACATCATCCCCAATCTGGCTGATATATACGGTAAACAACATATTGCAGGACTCTGCCAGGAGATTATAGACCGGTTGGATGCGAGAGAAGCGACTTCTTACCCCACAAAGGCTGACTGGGGCTCAAGTGATGAGAAACTGGTAAATTATTATCTTAATGCCAATCTGCGCCATTTCTACATACGCAAAAATCAGGCAACTGGCAAGGAGATTGTTCTGTATTCCGTTCTTGTTGATCCTGAAGTACTGAAAGATGAGCTTAATCGTATGGTTGAGGAAGCTGGGGTAAAACTGTATCTTCACTCGTGGGGCACCCGAGCTATTGTAGAAGGCAGCCAGGTTAAGGGTGTAATCTTTGAGAGTAAAACAGGCAGACAGGCAGTTCTGGGTAAAGTAGTGATCGATTCTACCGGAGACGGCGACGTATTCGTATCTGCCGGGGCTGATTATGAAAGTAAAATCAATCCAAAAAGCAGGATATCAAACTTAGCGTTTTGCTTCTGGATAACCAATGTTGATAATGATAGAGAGGATTATTTCAAATTTTCACAACCCCAAAAGTATACAGAACTAATGGAAGAGCTGACCAAGGTTGGGGGATTCGACCGACATTTCAGGGGTCTATTGAAAAACCAGGAGAGCGTTATTTGGTTTCATCCCCATATTCCCTGCTCAGATCAAACAGATATTGAAGAAATGACCCGAGTAGATGTTGTTAGCCGGAGAAGAGCGTTGATCACGTGGGAGTTTTTAAAGAAAAACATTCCAGGTTATGAGAAAAGTTATATCATGCTCACTGCGCCGCAATTGGGTACCACAGGCGGGAAAAGAGTCATCGGGGAATATATGCTTACTGAAAAGGATATGTGGGCAGATAAACCCTTTAAGGATACTATAGCCATTTTCGCTAATAATGATAATGGTGAACTATCGCTTAGACATCCCCGTATGTACATTCCTTATCGAAGCTTGGTACCTCAAAAGATAGAGGGCTTGCTCGTTGCGTGCCGTGCTTTTTCCTCAGATGAAGTGGTTAACGGCAACTTCAATCTGATTCCGCACTGTATTTGTTTCGGACAGGCGGCCGGTACCGCAGCAGCCCTGTCTATAAAAGCTGGCGTTAGTCCCAGGAAGGTAGATTACAAAGCCTTACGAGACAGTCTGCTCCACCAGAGGGTAATTTTGCCAATAGAGGATGGTATCTAGTAGATTGGGTGTAGACATATTTCCAATTTTATATCTTTCTTAAGGGCACGACTAAAGTGGAGGAATTATGAAAGTAGGAATCTATGATGTCATCTATTCTTACCCTTTACCTGATGGCGTTCATCTCGATAAAAATGTCTATGTCCCAATGCGAGATAGCGTAAGGATCGCCCTTGATATCTACAGACCTGCGAATGGAAAAGGGCCATGGCCGGTCATTTTTGCCTATTCGCCATTCCAGAAAGAACGCTTTTTTGAGAGCGCAAAGCCCGCATTCTATTGCTCAAATGGATACGTATGTATACAGGCGGCAGAAAGAGGAAGCGGTTTCAACGAGGGAAAATTCACATTTCATAGTTCAATCGCAGCGCAAGATGGTTATGATATTGTCGAGTGGATTGCCAGTCAACCTTGGTGCAATGGCAATGTAGCTATGATGGGAGCCTCTGGATATGGCGTTATGCAATGGATAACGGCAGCCCTAAATCCTCCCCATTTGAAAGCTCTGGTTGTGCTGGCGACCACAGATAATTACAGAGGTCTCTGTTATCCGGGAGGTGTATTACGCAGGTCTTTTGTCCTGAACTTGGTTTCAGGACTGATTAATGGTGCTGTTTGGCCAGGATCTATTCCCGGTAAAGAACAACCAGAAAACATCATTGCTGAAATCTTTGCCAATATTGAAGACGGACCGTTCTGGTGGGAGCATGGTGGTGGCTGGAAAAAGATTGACCGGATAAAAGCCCCTGTACTTAATATTATGAACACGCCTAACAGGCTGCATGCCATTCATCATTTAAGGTCCTATGCAGATATAAAATCGCCCAAGAAACTGATAATAACACCCTGGACCAACGAGAACTACCAGCCATGGCTTTTTGAAACAACGGCACTTAACCAGCAGATATTGAGATGGTTAGACTACTGGTTGAAAGGCATTGATACCTGCATTATGAACGAGCCTG